>NZ_JAEFCE010000069.1:0-25993 GCF_016406055.1 Vibrio sp. IB15 | reverse complement strand
CGATTAACTGAATACTTGTAACCAAGAGCAGTTACACAGAATTATTTACAGGGTCGACCCTCGCTGTAGAGAATAACGAAGATTGCGCTAACAAAATCTAACCCTGTTTAGGTTTATTACGTCGACAACGCTCGGAACAGTACACCACTTCATCCCAACAGCGCTCCCACTTCTTGCGCCATGCGAATGGCTTTTGACACACAGGGCATGTCTTTGTCGGGAGGTGCGGCTTTTTGTGCATGAATGTTCCTTGTGTTTTGGCCTATCAATTGAAGTTCTAACAAAAAGATGCCCTATTAAGCTCGTTCATCGCTACAGGGAATGGTGATAGTTGTGATACCCAAGCTAACTTACCCAACTTCAAATAATGGTCGGAACTCTCTATCGTCCGACCATCTCTTCCAGCACTGGTATACAAATCAGAGCCCCATTCCGTCATCCCCAAGAAGGAGGAACGACTGAGTTGGGGATCTGCTTTTGTTGAAGCTGAAACCATTTCAACTCAACACGCTGGGCTTTTGATGCCAGACGACCAATCTCGAGATATTAAGCAACCACTTTGTACTGCTTTTCCATCTCGCTAACGCCAAGGCCTGCGTGCTTGGTTACTTTCAACTGAACAGGCACACGCTCTTTCAAAGCTTCAACGTGGCTAATGACACCGATCATTTTGCCTGATGCATTCAAGTTATCGAGTGCGTTCAATGCGATGTCTAGCGTGTCACTATCAAGCGTGCCAAAGCCTTCATCTAAGAACAGAGAATCAATACTAGTTTTATAACTAACAAGATCAGAAAGCGCTAATGCCAACGCCAAACTCACCAGGAAGCTTTCACCACCAGACAGAGTTTTGGTATCGCGCATTACGTCGCCCTGCCAGGTGTCTAGTACCTGTAGCTCTAAGCCATCGTCGGCTTTGCGTTTTAATTCATATCGACCATGCAAACGCTGTAATTGCTTGTTTGCTAAATACACTAAGTTTTCCAGTGTTAAGCCTTGGGCAAATTTGCGGAACTTGTCACCGTTCTTAGAACCAATCAGCGAATTCAAACGAGAAATATCATCAAACTCGACTTGTTGTTCGGAGATCTGCTTAAACAAATCTTGCTGGTTACTTCGATTCTGACTGTCTGTTTCAAGGTTGGCAGAAATTGCGCCAATTTTGCTCGCATGACTTTGCTGAGCTTCTTGACACTCAGCCGTTGCCTGCTCCACTAACTGTTGATCTTGTTCTTGCCATGTTTGCGCATTTTCGTGGTTTTGTAGCTCCACTTGCGCGGCTTTTGCCGTATTCAGCCTTGCTTGTGCACTGACAATTGCTTCATCCAGAGACTTCTTAAGGTTTTGTAATTGAGTTCGCAACTCCTCATCAAGCAGTGCCGCTTCAAAATCAACTTCCTCTTCAAACGGGCTCGCATGCAAAGCTTCAAACCAAACATTCTTCGCTTGCGTGAGGCTTGTTTGCTTCGCGGTTAACTCATCAGAAAAACCTGTATGTTTGGTTTGTTCGGTTCGATGTTCCAGTTCACAGCGATTGAGAACCAGCTGAGCCGCGTCAAATGTTGTGACTGCATCTGTTACCTTTTGCTTCATTGCTTGACTTGCGACTTGAATGTCTTGCTCACCAAACAACTGTGCTCTTTCACCGCTAATACGAGCTAACTCCGCTGTTAGCAATTCGCTTTCTTTGCTTAACGTGTCCAGTTCTTTCTGCGCACTGCTTAGCTTGTCATCCCGTGTTTTTTGCTCAGCACATTCGGTAATCAAACGCTTCTCTAGTTCAGACTGTTGCTGTTTGGTTTGCAGCCATGTGTTTGAGGCTTGCAGTTTTTCAGCAAACCAAGCATCAATGTACTCAAGTTCAGGTGCCTCAATTGAGGTTTCCACAATGCTCTCTTTGAGTGAGTGCCATTGTTGCTCTTTGGCTTGCGTGGTTTGAGCCGCTTGCTCATTCGCGACTTGGTTTTGCTTATTGAGGTCGTTGAAGCGCTCCTCCGCTAACACAAGATTAGTTTGCGCTTTATCAGCCGTAACACTCGCTGATAAACGTTGTTTTTCCGCCTCAGCATAGCTGTTTTTAGCATCCACTAAGACTTTCAGCTGCTGCTGGGTTTGATTTACGTGAAGCTCACATTGCTCTACGAAAGCCGTCACCGCCATCTCATTCCCCAAGTCAGTCACAGAAAGCAGTGTTAACTCCAGCGTCACATTAGGAAAGTCAGACAAACTCTGTTGAAGCTTACCTATTACAGATTGCCAATTAAGTTGAGCTTGCTGGATATCCGCTTGTGCTCGTTGAATATGATCGCTTAGTGCTGTGATCATAGGAGCAAGAGAATCCAACTGTTGGCGATGCTCTTGACCATCTTTCTTAATGACCGCTAACTCATCTTTTTCTCGCTCTTGCTGAGCAATCAAGTTCGCAATATCTTGTGACTGCTCAACCGTATGTTCAGTAGAACCACACAGCGGACATTCAGAGCCAGATTCCAATTTCGCACGGTACTTAGCTAACTCTCCCTCTTGCGCAATTAACAAGGTTAAGCGCTCAAGTGATGTCTCTTTCTCTTTGTATCTTTCTACCAGTACTTCACGCTCTTTCGATAGCTTGTCAGCTTGCTGAACGTTAGTTTGATGGGCTTGTGTCTTAACTGTGAGCTGTTGCTGTGCGTTTAAAAAGTCACGATTGATTTCAAACAATGAGTGGGTGTTGCGATTCCAAAGCTCCAACAACTCTTTTTGAGCAAGTAATACTGTTTCACTGGTGTTCGCGTTTAGCGCTTCCCATTGCTGCTTGGTATTGTTCTCGGCCAGCACCAATTCAGCCAGAGCTTGATCTTGCGATGCTTTGGTTTGCTGTGCGTTTTTAATCACAGCTTGTTGAGCTTCTAGCGCCGTATAGGTTTGCTTCGCTAGGTTGAGTTGTTGCGAATGCTGAGATTCTAACGTACGCACTTGCTCAACTTTGGCTTGCCACTGACCTAAGTGCTTTTCGAGGTGTTGGTCCGCCTGATGCGCCTCTAGATAGCCAGCACTTAGCTTTTCTTGCTGTTTCAACTCGTCAATCTGTTGCACCAACATAAGCTGTTGATTACGTTGCTGTGCGTGTTGTTCATTCAACGTATTTGCGGCGTTAACCGCCGAGGTTTGCTTGTCTTTGAGTACCGATATTTGGTTGTCCAGTGGGCGGACTTGCTCAATGATCTTTTCTTGATCCTGTTGCTCGGCTTTCACTTTTTCAACCGATTCGCTACTTTGAATCAGCTTGGCTTGGGCGTCTAACTTCTCGGCCTCCCGCACTGTGAGCAACTTAGTACTGTTATCTAGGTTAATTTGCGTAAGATTGAGCTCATGCTCGCAGCGTTTTAGGTCTTTGTGCAACGGTCGCAATTTCTCAGCAGGTTCGCTGTTTGCCAAACGAACCAAGGATGATTGGTTTTGCTCTAAATCACCTTGCGCTGTTTTTAAATCCTGTTCACTGGTCGCAATAGTATGCTGCGCTTTGGTGACGTCTTTCCACCAGCTAAGGTGAGCTTGCCACTCTTTTAATTGTTCAGCTAAACGTTTCTGTTCAATTTCTAAGGTGTCACGCTCTGTTGTCAGCTCTTGAATCTGCTCATCAGACAGTAAACTCACACCCTCAGCTTTCGCTTTCAGGTGGTTGAGTGATTGTTCACTCGACTTAAAGTGATCATAAATACGCTCTGATATTAGGCTGTAGACCTCGGTACCGGTTAACTCTTCTAGAAGCTCGGCTCGGTCATTTGCGTTGGCATTTAAGAAGGCGGCAAATTCGCCTTGAGACAGCATGATCGACTTAGTAAAGCGAGAGAAGTCCAAACCAGTCACCTGCTCAACCAACTTAGTCTTCTTGGTTAGCATGGTCTCTAAGACTTTGTCGGTATCTGCATCAGCAAATTCACATGTTGGTGTTTGCAGTGCACCATCGTGCTTGCCGCGAGCTCGCTTTTGGTGGAAGTTAGAACGGTAAGTTTTGCCCTGTACTTCAAATTCAAGTTCAGCGAAACACTCACCTGTACCGCGAGTCATCAGCTCGTTATTGCCTTTAGCTATGCTTTTCAAACGAGGCGTGCGGTGGAATAGCGCTAAACAAATTGCATCCAGAATAGTCGTTTTACCCGCACCTGTTGGGCCCGTGATTGCAAACAGGCCGTTTTCTGCAAACGGTGATTGGGTGAAATCGAGCTTCCAACGCCCTTTCAAAGAGTTAAGGTTTTCAAATTCTAGGCTTAAAATCTTCATACTCGTTACTCTTCTACTTTGTTTGTTGCTTGAGCGCTTTCAGACACTTCGACCATGACCTGCTTAAACTTCACCGTCATTCGTTCTAAGCGTGCTTTTTCAGACTCAGTTTCGAACTCTTCTAAGGCAATACGCTTGGTAAACACATCCATTGGGCTAAGTTCAGACAGGGTTTCTGCTGATTCTTTCTCCAACGCTTGGTTACGACGCTCTCTTGCGCGGCGCAGTTGCAATACTTCCACGTTCAAGCCTTCAGTCAATGCACGCATACGCTCTTGTAGATCAGATAGGTAATCTTGAGCCTGCACCTCTATCGACAACCAAACACTTTGTTCACCATCCAAACCAATGTATTGGTTCAGTTGAGACTCTATCTCGCTCAAATCGCCTTTGATTTCAGCAAGCGGTTGGAATGTCGGGACAACCAATTGAGAAATGGTTCGTTCGCCTTCAGAAAACTCAACCACGCACACCTGCTTTTGAGATTTAAGCTCATCAAAGCTAAGTGGGATTGGAGAGCCGGAATAACGAATGTATTCACGTTTAGCCACTACTTGTGGGCGGTGAATATGACCAAGAGCAATGTAGTCGGCATCAGGGAAACCGTCCGCAGCAAAGCCATCTAGGTTACCAACGTAAATATCACGTACAGAATCTGACTGTTGAACGCCCATTGCAGTAAGGTGTCCCGTAGCGATGATTGGCATGTGCTCATGGTTTTCATAGGTAGAGCGCTTAGCGACCGCTGCTTCATAAACACTTTGGTAGTGCTGCTTGATTGCATCGCCAAGCTGTTTTTGACGCTCAACACCAGTTACACCGGCTTGACTGGTCAGCACATCGCGAGGACGAATAAACGGAATGGCACACACAAGCGCTTCTACATCACCGGCTTTACCCTTGAGTTCAACAACCTGAGTCGCATGTTCTTCGTTGGTATTTGGGATGACGTCAGCGCCCATGTATTTGAGCAGCTGTTGGGTCTCTTTCAGGACCGAAACGGAATCGTGGTTTCCGCCTAGCAGTACCAATTGGCAGCCGATCATGTTCGAATCGACAACAAACTTGTTATACATCTCACGAGCGTAACTTGGTGGCGTACTGGTATCGAAAATGTCACCAGCAACGATGATCGCATCGATGTCATGTTCAGTAACTTGCTCAAGTAACCATTGTAAGAAACGTTCATGTTCATTCTTACGGCTTTTATTGTAGAAGTTTTGGCCAAGGTGCCAATCGGACGTGTGAAGAATCTTCATTGCTGCTCACTGGAAGTCGGTAATACCTATAATCTACCAAAATCGCTCATACAATTCCCTTTTATAAGCTTGTGAAAAGCAACTAATTTTACGCATGAACGCGTCATAGGCTATAGCTACAAAAAAGCCGCTCATAATCAGAGCGGCTTTCGTATCAACTATAAACAATTTCAGGTCTCAACATGCGTCAGAAATTGTAAGAAGCACCCAGTGTTACTGTGCTAAATGCTACATCTCGGCTGCTTAGACGTACTTTATTACCGTTAATATAAGCGAAGTTTTCAACGTTCACGGCATCAGCTTGTGAGATCAGACGAAGTGTTAGGTTCTCTACTGGCGTGTATTCAACACCAACACCGAAGTGGAAGCCTGCGCCGGAGTCATCACCATAGAAAGCACTGTTGCTTGAGTTCAAATCTACGTAGCTTAAACCCGCTAGTACAAATGGACGGATTGAGTTATCGAAAGTGTAACCAACATTCGCAGCTACTGAGAGAGACGTTGGTGAAAGCTTCTTTTGACCAAATAACTCATAATCAGCGTAGTCCGTGTAGCCTAGTTCGATACCGACAATACGGTTGAAGTGATAACCGCCGTAAAGGTTGTAACCCATGCCGTCAGAATCTAAATTAGCGCCACCGTCCGTGTCTGAATCTTGATATACACCAAGGCCAGCACCAATGTATGGACCACCCTCAATACCAGCAGCAAATGTAGGAAGTGAAACCAAGCCAACTAGGCCTAATAGAAATGTTGATTTAAGCATGAAAATACCCTTTTTAGTTTGTTCCACAGTACCGTTCATCAACTATTAATAGGTTTCCGACACTATTCCAACGGTTGCGATACTGTTTAAATAAATTATTCAAGCGACTCCTAACAAACAATAAAACACTGTTCATTTGCGGAGTGATTGGGAAATTATCACGACAACTTTCATTCACCAAGCGAATAGTTCATAAATTTTATAGAGTCTTATTTATGAGACAAAATAGAGCAAAAGCATAAAGATGAGTAAGAATCGCAGTATCAGCATTAAATAAATAGCTATAAAACAGTTAGTTATAGAACAATCAATCATATAGAGTGGTTGGTATATTCTAGCTATTACTTAATACTCCCCTTTTTGGAAAACAAAAAAGCTCACGCTATTGATTAATAGAGTGAGCTTTAATTTATCCTTTCAAACCATTCAGAACGAGGTACCATTAAAGTATATTTAAAATAGTGAATTTAATATTAATGAGCTTCAGCAAGGCTTGCCAAATAGGTATTCGTTAAATAGAAGCCACTAAACTTTTCTACAAAATCTTGAGGTACCGTTTTCTCCGTTAAGCCCGACTTAATCAAAGCGCTCTGCCATGCTTGCACTTTAGGAAAACCTTCTAACATATCAAAACCTGAACGTTCTTTTATCACCGATGCACGGTGTAATAGTGGCAGCCAAGCAATATCGACATTTGAAATGTAATTACCTTTAAAGAATTGAGTATCGCCTAATTTATTTTCAGCTTTAAGAAACGCTTTTTGAAGGTTTGCCAAGCGCGTATTTATCGTCAAGGTATTCAACAATCGCATCAGATTCAAATAATACGGTGTCATCTTCCGTCACTAGCACAGGCACTTGTCCATTTGGGGAAATATCCAAAAACCACAGTGGCTTGTTGTTAAGCTCAATGTATTCGATTTCAAACGGCACTTTTTTCATAACTAGAGCCCCCATTACACGTTGAAAAAATGGGCAGTTTTTAAAGTTAATCAGTTTAATCATTGTTGACTCCGTATCAGGTCATTAATTTGTATTTACATCCCTAAGACGAGCGTCATCAACAAAAGACGAAGTCTAATTCTATTTTTCTAAAAATTAAGAAATGCAGCCACTTAAACGATTAAAGAAATTACTATAGATGCCATTATTACACCCACAACAAGTTCCAATACCTTCCAGGCTCGCGGGTTCTTAAACATCGGAGCCAAGAAACGCGCACCAAAGCCAAGAGAAAAGAAGAACACAAAAGAAGCCGATACCGCTCCAGATCCAAATAACAACTGATTAGGTTGATATTGAGTAGAAATGGAACCTAATAACACCAAGGTGTCCAGATAGACGTGTGGGTTTAGCCAAGTAAACGCTACGCACATGGCTATCGCTTTGGTTAACGAGTCTTTGGTTTCAGCACTTGCTTCTAGCGCATGATTTTCAGTAAATGCAGAGCGGAAACTTAAAAATGAATACACACCCAAAAACATTACTCCACCATAACGAGCAATCTGTTCGATTTGAGGAAACTGCTTAACAACAGCCCCGAAGCCTGTGACGCCCAAACTAATCAGCAATGCATCAGAGACAGCACACACCGTACAAATTACCAAAACATGTTGGTTCTTTAGGCCTTGCTTTAGTACAAAAGCATTTTGCGAACCTATCGCAAGGATCAGCGAAAGTCCGAGGGAGAAACCAGCAAAATAAGTCGTCATTAAATGTACTTCGAAATAGGTTGGATAATCATAAGTTACTATAAAATGGTGTAACTTTTCATAATTTTTACAATATGATCACATATCCGTTACACAACACAAAACCAACACAATCATATTGCAACCACATGCATATGAGGGCTACTTTCTGACTTCGATTTTAGGAATGTAATCAAAGGAAGAAACATGATTAAAAAGGTATGTTTAACACTGATACTTTGGGCAATAGCGAGCCAAGCACTCGCAACATCGCTTTATTATATAAACCGCACTGACAAACCCATATTGATAAACCTTTCAGTAGACTCCAGTGCGCCTGTCAGTAATGGTTACCAATACAGGTTAACAGGAAATGACTTAGTAATTTGGCCCTATCAAAAAGCTAAAGTGGCTGATTTTAATCGATATTATGGAATTGTGAATGGCGCTACATATGATTACTTTCTGACAATATCACGATTGACTGATGAGGGAACATGGGAAATCAAACCGCAAGAACCCGTCGCTCAACTTAAGTTGGTTGGTCATAGTTCAGGTACTACGCTGTCTTATGGGTATAAAGGTCAAGGCATGATGACCGACTACAACCCGTACATTCTTCATCGATATAATCAAGATGGATATCACTCTGAGTTCGGCGTTAAAGCGGTATACACATCGGGTTTTGACGACGTTGAATTTGTGGTGTCTGAGCATACGATCAATGACACTGAATATGAGCCAAACATTCTCAACGTCGCATCATACAATTTATGGTTGCTTCCTTCTGTGTCTTCCAATATTGCAGACCGTGCAAGCATCATGAGCCATAGCCTTTCTGGGTTTGATGTACTCGCCCTGCAAGAAGCTTTTTCGATCGATAGAGAAATTTTGTTCAACAAGTTAGCGGATGAATTTCCTTACAGAACCGAGGTTGTTGGTGGTAACAGTAATGCACTGTACGATGGCGGTGTGGTGACATTTAGCCGACATCCAATCATCGAAACCGATAGTATCGTTTTCGAACACTGTACAGGCACTGACTGCTACGCGGATAAAGGCGTTGTATATACCAAGATTAATAAGGATGGCGAGATATACCACATTTTCAATACACACCTTGCCTCTTTCAACACACCTTCAGCCAAGCGTCTAAGACGCCTACAACTCGGCCTAATGCGAACCTTTATGTTGACTAAAGGCATCCCTTCCAATGAAGCGGTTATCTACGCCGGAGACTTCAATATCGACAAAAATAGTGACTTCATGGAATATCTTCTGATGTTGGCGACATTGGATGTTGATCCGCCAGAGTTCAGGGGCTACACCCGAGCAACTTTTGATCCGACCATCAACCCATACGCCGCGAACAAATATTCGGGTGGTGATGATGTCGAGTATCTAGATTACGTTTTTGTCAGTAGAGTGCATAGGCAAGCAATCAGTAACACAAATACGGTGAAGCTCAACCAAAGACTAAACTCAGAAACTTGGGGAAGTTGGCATTTATCCGACCATTTTGCTATTGATGCTAACTTTGTATTTAATCCAAATGACTAACCTTCTAAAACAACCTTAAGGTTGAACTGACAAACACACTTAGGATGCTCGTTCTGTTCCTTCAATAAGAAGATCGAGCTCCTTACCCCCTCCTTTCCACTGGCTCAATGAAAACCTTACCGCCTGCTAAATAACAAATTAATCAATTGATTTTTAAGAAGTTTAACCCCCAATGCGTATTTTATAAATGTTTAATTTATTAATAGAATTCAGCTCAAACTTTAAAGCTTAAAAATCGATCACAGTGAGATCTCAATACCATTTCATTGACCAAGCGAATGATAGAAGTCTAATTGCATATTACCTTTTGACTGCTTTTTGGACGGGCATTTCCCGCTCACTAAACTGGCTAAACGCGTGTTTACGCATTGCGTTTAAAAACAGTTTTAGCCGCATAACTATAAGGACGCTACACAGATGAAATACGGATACAGACTTACCACTCTCGCTTTAGCTATCATCGCTTCTTCACACGCCACCGCTACAACAGTCAAAGAAGAGAGTGTTACGCCACATATCGTCAATTCGCCTTTCATACAAGACGTAAAAGGTACGATTGTTGAAGATTACTCTAAACAAACCATTCAACCATCCTTGTTCTCAATGAGAATGATGAGCTCTGCTGATTCACAGCGCGGCGATTGGTTCAATTTATCTGCGAGCTACACAAGGCTTCAAGGCGTAGGTTCTGACGTGGTATATGACTACCTTATGCCACCACTTAAGCCAGAGCCAGTGATCGTGGCTGTTCTTGATTCGGGCGTTGATGTGGAACATGAAGACCTGAAAAACAAGCTTTGGACGAACAAAGGCGAGATCCCAGATAACGGTATTGATGATGACGGCAATGGCTACATCGACGATATTCACGGATGGAACTTTCTCGGAAACTCCTTAGGGATCAACGTTGACCAAGATACATTAGAAGTCACACGGGAATACAAGAAGTACCTGAAACTGAAAGAAAATGGGCGTTGGATTCCACGCAAAAAACGAAAGTACTATGAAGGCGTTGAGTCCGACTACCTCTCCTCTTTAAAAGACGATCAAGATGCGTTAAATCGTGTCACTACCGCGATTGACCAAGCCAACGAATACAAACAAGAGATTCTTCAATACGTTGATCAGAAAGACTTTTCGACGAACGGATTAAAAACGCTATTAGATAACGAAAACGCTAGCGTCGTTGCAGCGGCGCAAGGCCTACTTAGCCTATTTGAATCTTGGTACTCATTTGAATACTTGGAATCTCGTCGTAGCCGCTATCAAGACTCTTTAGACTTCCATTTAAATCTTGAGCTCGATACTCGTCGCGACATCGTGTTAGATGACATCAATAACCCATGGGAAAAGGGTTACGGTAACAACGATGTAAAGGGGCCAGTTGGCTCACACGGCACTCACGTTGCGGGTATCATCGCTGCTGAACGAGGAAACTTTATCGGTATCGATGGGGTTGCAGACCATGCACAAATTATGGCGGTACGCATGGTGCCAAATGGCGATGAGCGAGATAAAGACATTGCCAACGCGGTGCGCTATGCCGTCGATAATGGCGCAAAGATCATTAACATGAGTTTCGGAAAAAGCTACTCACCTCGCAAGTACATTGTTGACCATGCATTCCGCTATGCCGCTCGTAAAGGGGTCCTGATTGTCCACTCTGCGGGTAATAGCCGTAACGACAACGACATCAAACCAAGCTTTCCAAACCGCTACGCTAAGCACTACCGTTCAAAGCCTATCTCAACATGGTTAGATGTAGGTGCATCTGCAAAATACGCAGACCAAAGCTTAGTGGCAAGCTTCAGTAACTTTGGACAAAAATCTGTTGATGTATTTGCTCCTGGGTATCGCATTCTTTCAACTACACCAGGCAACACTTACGGTTCGAAAAGTGGTACCAGCATGGCAGCACCTGTGGTTTCAGGTGTCGCTGCTTTAGTGTGGTCTCGCTATCCTGACCTATCAGTGAAAGAACTGAAGTCGCTATTAATGAACGAATCAAAAGTCTATCCAGAATTACTTGTTAAAAAGCCTTCTAGCCCGACAGATTTAGTGCCTTTCAACACTCTATCGATTTCTGGCGGTGTGGTAGACGCTGAGGCTATATTCACAGAGTTGGAAACACGCTAACACCTTATTATCTATTGATTAATTATGAAAAAGGTTGCCCGAGGCAACCTTTTTGCTTTTCACAACAACAACAGAGATTCCATACCATTGAACGTGATAGGGAATCTCTTTATACGGTGTAATTCTACTAGACCATATTTAGCGTAATTCGATACTCATGAACTGGCTGTAAGGGTCTAGTTCATAATCCGCGAAGGGTTCGCAGTAACCAAACCCAAACTTCTCGTACAAATTACGTGCAGGCTTAAAATACTCTTCAGAGCCCGTTTCCAAGCTGATTCTTTGATATTGGCGGTTTGAAGCCGTGTCTAAAACATGCTGCAAGAGTTTGCTCGCTACTCCTGTATTGCGAGCAAACTGAGAGGTTCGCATCGATTTAAGCTCGGCATGTTGGGAATCCAACTCTTTAATAGCAACACAACCCAATAATTGACTGTCTTTCCATGCACTGAAAAAAGTAATCTCTGGTGATCTCAAAGCATCAAGATCGAGTGCATGAACGCTTTCTGGTGGCGACGTCGCATACATGTCAGCTAAATGCTCTTCTAATAGCCGAATAACCTCTCCGCCTGACAAATCATCAATTTTTATTTTCATAACGCTTTAATTATCCTTAATAAAATTTTAATCCGTTTTCCATTCAGTAAAATTACGCTAGTGTAGTTAAATGATAAATATCATACTTTGCATGTAGAGTCTCGCTGCATTTACCCTGTCTATCAGCGATATACCCAAGTTAATGCAAAGCACCTTTTTGCGGTAGAGATTAATTGATCAGACCGATATGAGTATCCAACTAGACTTAACGACAGCCTTACCTTGCCAGAACTTCGATTCTGCCCAAGGCTACATTACCCTCCAGGATCATCAGGTCATTGATGTCGACGATAATATCGCGACCCTATTTGGTTACGATGACCGAGAATCGCTATTAAAGAATGTCGATTTCGTCTATGCCTTAATACCCGATAGCTACCATGGCACAGTGCGTGAACGCTACGTTTCTGCAATCAAAGGTCAACTGCAAAAAGGTAAAGTCTATAAAGATATCCCTATTAATGGACGCCGACTCTCTTTGTTTAGCCTTGCGCACATGATTAAGCTCAACAACCGTCCAGCTCTCCGCGTTATGCTTGTCGATATTACGGCAGTTGTCGCATCTGAGCGTAAGCTCCAAGAAAAAGACCACATGTACCGGACGCTACTGAAAAGCTCGAAACAAGGTGTGCTCATTCATCAAAACTTCAAACCTTTGATGGTCAATCAGGCATGGGTTGAAATGCAGGGTGCTAAATCTATTGAGCAAGTCCTTGCTATGAATTCGGTCATCTCTATTATTCCACCCGACAATCGTATCAACGCTCTAAAGCGTAGCCAGAATATTATGGCCGGTCACACGCCGAGTTTTAGTTCAGTGGTCGAAAACCGTTGCCTTGATGGAAGTAAAAAATACTTCAATATTTACGACAACATCATCTACTGGGAAGGTGAAAAAGCGATTCAAGTGGTGGTCGAAGATGTCACTAGTAAAGTCGCACTAGAAAAGGAGTTAATTCATCGCGCACTTCACGATGACCTTACGCAGGTATTAACTCGTCAGGCGGTTTATGACTGGCTAAAAAAACCGACTAACAATCAAGCTAATATGTCTTGCTTGCTACTCGATATTGACGACTTCAAGAATGTGAACGACCAATTTGGACATAGCGTCGGTGACACCGTCATTCGCACACTCGCAACCATCATCAAGAAACATGTCAAAGCTCTAAATGGTGTTGTTGGCCGTTAGGGTGGTGAAGAATTTATTGTCTTCTTTCCGAAGTCTCAGACAAACCATGCCACTGCATTGTCCACGGCAGAATCCCAGGCAACAATTGTCGGTGAGCGTATTTGTGAAGAATTTCGAAGCCATCAATTCATCGGTTTTAACCGAAAATCATTTAGCACAAGTGTCAGTATCGGTGTCACCGACAGCTGTATAATACGAACAAGTAACTCGCTCAATAACTTGATTCGTGTAACAGATGATGCCCTCTATCAGGCTAAATCGAATGGTAAAAATAGAGTGTCGGTCAACACGGAATGTGAATGCGCAGAATGTGAGTAATGAAAGAATTGCTACGCATCAATAAAGGTTTATTAACTCGATAAATCAATCAAAGATTTTCTTGTTATTTTCAAGTTCTAGTTTACTATGCGCCACCCCAATTTTTTCAGCAAATGCTGCAGGCAAACATGTCCGCCAACGCGCTCTATACCGACCTATCCGGTTACTATGATTTAATGTGTGTTGATATTGACTACCAAGCGCAAAGTCACTGCGTTCGTAGGCTACATCAGATTTTTGGAAATGAAGGAAGAACTCACCTAGACCTTGGTTGTGGCACTGGCCCACACGTTCGTCACTTTATTGATTATGGCTATCAAAGCAATGGACTTGACCTAAACCAGCCCATGTTAGATATCGCTCAAATACGCTGCCCTGAGGCCAACTTTTCAGTACAGAACATGAGTAATTTCGAGGTATCAGAACCGTTCGACCTCATCACTTGTTTCTTATATTCGATCCACTACAACGATGGTATCGAGAAGTTAAAAGAGTGCATTGCCAGCGTTCATAAAGCGCTAAAACAAGGCGGTGTGTTCTGTTTCAATGTGGTCGACAAAAATAAGATCAGTAATGCTCTGTTTGTTCGTCATACTACCAATCAAGAACAGGACGATTTTACCTTCCGCTCAGGCTGGTATTACTCGGGTGAAGGCGACAAGCAAGCATTGAAGCTCAGCATCGAGAAAACCACTGCTGGTGAGACTCAGATATGGAACGATGAACACCCAATGGTTGCGTTCTCATTTAAAGAGTTAATCGAAATTTTGAAGCCCTACTTTGAGGTTCACATTTTCGAGCATGACAATGAGAAGCTTTTACCTTGGGATACGCACTCAGGTAATGCGCTCATTGCGTGTGTGAAAAGCTGAGTAAATTCGGAACCTATGTTCGCTCTACTGCGAGCACTAAAATAAAAAGACCCCACACAACGTTAAGTCATGTGGGGTCTTTTTCATGTGTATTAACTTATCGGATCAAACGGTGATTGATTAGAAGTCAGCCGTCATACCTACGTAGTAAGTACGTGGTTCTTCGACGTAACCCATATTCTCAAGCTCTTGAGATACCGCTTCGTCCGTCAAGTTAGTGATACCCGCACGAATACGAACAGAATCATTCACGTTGTAAACCGTACCAATATTCAATGTTGTATACGCATCTTGAGTTAGATCCGTTTCGATATTACGTTCGCCACGGTAGCGCGCGCTAATAAAGGTGTTTAGATCGTAAGTTGGGCTCCAGTTTAGCTTAACCAAACCAGAATGCTTGTAACGCTCTAACAGCTCTTCACCCGTTGATTTGTCTTCTGTGTCTAGGAAAGAGTAGTTACCAGAAATACCCCACTCGTCGGTGATTTGGAATTGACCCGTAAGCTCTGCACCTTGGACTACTGCTTCTGAAACATTAGTGTAAGTACGTTTACCGTTTACATAACCTGTTGAGCTTGAACTATCTGCACACCCTTTACCCGCTTCAAATACTCCACCGTTCTCACAATAGGTATCATCACGATCAATTAGGTCATTGATTTCATTTCGGAACAATGCACCTTCGACATTCCAACGAGGTTGGCTATAGATAGCAGCGATCTCGTAGTTCAAACTGGTTTCAGGCTTAAGGTCTTCGTTACCATGTAAATCACAAACACCCTTACAACTGTTCACTGTGTAATCCGCTTGGTTTTGTGTTAAAGATGGCGCCTTAAATGCTTTACCAACACCACCTTTGATGATTAAGTCATTCGTTGTTTGGTGAACCAAGTACACTCGCGGGCTAAATTCTTCACCGTATAGCTCGTGTTTATCTAGACGACCACCGATTGTTGCTGTTAGTTGCTCCGTCATTAACCATTGGTCTTGAATAAACAATGCACCTTGGTAAGCCTCGGATGTCCCGTTAACTAGGTTTTCTCTGTTCGTTAACTCACTTAACTGGTAATCCATACCAAACGTAACGGTATGACTATCACCTAGATAGGTTGTTGCTGAAGCTTCTACAATTTGCGTCAATTCTTCAACATCACTGCTGTAGTTATTTCCTAAATCAGCTGCGTCACTATCAGTTACGTTTTCACGCGAGTAACGCACTTGTGTATCACCCCAGCTCCAAAAACCGCTGTGTATTATCGCTTGGCTGTTACGTACAACTTTACTGTCAATTGGATTTGCACCTGTAGCATATTCAGCCAAACCATCACGTTGGTCGTCGCTGTAACCTAAGTCTAAATCGATGGTTTGATTATCAGTTGCATGCCAAGTTAACGTACCTAATAGGCTTAACGTATCGCGGCCTTCTAGTGCAGTCACATCTTCTCTATCACAACCCGAAGAGTGAATACCAGAATATGACTGCCATGCATCACGGCTCGTTTGGTTAATAGAGAAACGAGCAAACAACTCATCTTCAATCAAAGCACCAGAGGTCGTTAGACCTACAGACTGCTCCTGCCCACCATTACCATCCATTGGTGACGAGGTATCCATACTTAATGTCGAACTCCACTCATTGACAGGGGCTTTAGTAATAATGTTGATGGTACCGCCCATACCGTCAGAGCCGTATAGTGCCGACATTGGGCCACGGATGATTTCCACACGTTCGATAGATTCAGTAGGAATTGTAGAAAGATCGAAATCGTTGCCACGGATAATGGCACTTGCTGAACTTAAACGTCGACCGTTTACCATGATAAGCGTGTAATCAGAATCCATACCACGAATAGAGATCATCTGACGGCCAGCACGCGTGCTATCAAAGTCAGACTCAACACTCGTTGATTCAGCAACGATGTCTGCCAAGGTAATACCTGGGCTATCTTCGATGTCTTGAGCAGTAATTACAGACATAGAAGCTGGTGCTTGTTTCAACGCCATCTCTGTACGAGTAGCGGTAACTACCATTTGCTCATCTGTATCCTTCACTCCCTCTTGCGCTAATAGGTTTGGCGAAAGTGAAGTACAAATAACAGCGACTGCGATCGATAAAGGCTTACGAGTAAAAAGGGATCTCTCAGACATGATATTCATTCTTATATTTGATTGGTAATGATAGTTGTGACATTAATAAGACCGAGGTCATGATTCGATTTGGATTAACTAATAAAAAAAGAGAGGCACAATGGCCTCTCTTTGGTCTTTTGCTTTATGGTGTTAAGTATACAGAGCTAGCAGATTAAAGCTTTGTCCAAGCGTCTTGCCAGTATTGGCTATCTCCTGGAGCATAAGATGCGCTTGCACACCACGCTGTGTATGGCCAAGGCTTACATTCGTATAAGCCATTGTCACTGCCGACTACAATATCGCCCGCTTCGTAGTTCGTTCCGGCTTCATACGGAGGGTAATCACCTGGAGGTGGCGTTGTACCGCCCTCTTCTTTGATAACGAATGAGTTATCGACCATCACCATTTCGCCGTCTGTTGCTTTACCAACGACTTCAAGCTTGTATTGGCCTTCGGCTACATCGTACAGATCCATTGTTATTGCACGACTGTCAGTTAGGTTAACTTTGGTCTGCTCTACTACAGTACCTGCGCTGTTAATCACCATAGCTGTTACATCTAACGCTTCGTTTGATGTCAGTGTGAATTGTAAACGTACATTGCCGTTATCTAGTACGTATTCCGACTGAAAGCCAGATACGTTCAGTTCTGGGTCACCACCTGGATCAGGGTTTCCACCACATGAGCTGTCTGAAACCTTTCTCCAAACGCCCCACTCACCTGTCGTTCCTGGCTCTTCACCACGGGTATACCAGCCTGCTCCCCAAGTCGCGCCGTCGTGTGATACTTGGTCACCTTCAACATAAACAGTGTCGGCATCCCATGCAGCAGCACAGTTAGAACCATCAGTCACTGACACTTTACGCTCAGCAGTGACGGTTTGATGAGCACTGTCTGTCACACTGTATACAAGCGTGTAGTTGCCCATTTCAATCACATCGACACTACCAGTGTGTGTAATAGAACTTGTTAGGTCACCATCTTCAGCATCGTTTGCAGTCACACCAGCCATCGGATCAAATGCGCTACCTAACATGACAGTAGTATCAGACACGCCATCGAATACAGGTTTTTGGCTGTAAACTTCGACCGTTCTTACTTTAGTTGCTTCATTGTTATCACTGTCTTTCACGCGGTAGGTTAGAACATAAGTACCGATAACACTGGTTTCAACGTAACCTTCAACATCAATTGATGAAGTTAAATCACCATCTTCTTTATCTGTTGCTGTCACGCCTTCCATTGGGTCAAAAACAGTGCCGTGAAGAACACGTGTATTCTCAACACCTTTCAACACAGGCTCACCTTCAACCGGTGGCGGTGTCACTTGGCCGTGAACAAAAGGACCGTAGTCTTTAATGAATTGTTCGTTGTACGCTTGACCGGCTTTGTTAGTACCCATATCCCAGTTGATAGACCAAGTCATCACGCCACGTAAAGGCTGACCTTGCGCCGTTAGGCTATCGAATGCGTCGTACAAATCTTGTGGCTCTTGCACAAAACCAGTTGCTGCAGCATCGATACTTGAAGGGATACCAAACACTAACTTGTCGTGCGGGATCTTATGGAAACCGCGAGTGCCGTTGATTAGTGAGTCAGAGATGTAGTAGATGAACTCTTCTTTTAATGCATCGTTGTTTTGTGCGATCCAACCTACGCCTTCAACCCAGATACCGTCACCACCTTGGTTATAAAACTGCGGGTTGATCCAATCGTAGTAACCTTCCAAGTTATCGATGTAAGGAACATACTTACCACCCGTCGTTAGGTACGGGAACTCAGGTGCCATTGTAATAAGGAAGTTTTTACCTTCTGCACGATAGTGATCTTTCACTAGCTTCAGCGCATCTGGAATAACGGTTTGGTTGTTTGCAGCAGTAACGGCCGCTTGTTCTAGGTCGATATCTAGACCATCAAAGCCATAGCGCTCCGTAAGACGAATGATCTCATCAGCAAAGGCTCTTTCATCACCGGTTTCTAGCTCTACGTGTGCATCTGCACCACCCAAAGCCAATAGTACAGAGCGACCTTGCTTGTTGAGTTCTGAGATTTGGTCAATAAATTGTTCTTCTGAGAGCCCAACCGTTGGGTCCAGTTTAAAAGTTGGGATTCGACCATCCGCTACATCGTACACTTTCATGAATGATACATTCACGATGTTGTACATAGGGTTCACTTCATCCAATGTCACGCAAGGTGCATTACCACCTTGATAACCGCCGCCATCACACCAGTTGTGCCAATAACCTACCACGACTCCTGAATCTGGATTCGTCATGTCAGATCCATTTGCATAAACCGCGCCCGACATGGCCGCCATGCCGACTGATACTGCTAATTGTAGAGCTTTACGTTTCAACATTAGTCCCACTTCCTTACTTAACAGCTGTGCCAATCACAACCGAACCAATTCATTTTAATCATGAATATTTATAGAGAAGTATTGGAATTTATAGGAAATAACGACCTTTGATTTAACTTGTGATTTTAAGTCACAGATTGAATATTAGAATCAATATAATTTTGACTTTTCATTCAAATTAAAATGCGAAACAAGCTCATTTCTAGCAGTTTATATTGACCATATAAATATATTAAGCAGCGTTAATTCACGAAGAAAATTAAGCTTTATATACGAGGGTAAGATCGTCAAACGAACTGAATAAAAGCTCTAAAGTTAATGATATTTATAAATTTTTTATTTTTCGAGTGATATCACCAAAACTTGCAAATGGATTAATTGGACGTACAAGCCCAATTAAATCCCACATATAAACCTCTACACTAATAAATCAAATAAATATAACATCATGATCATTTCGAATGGTCTGAATAATAGTTCTCTATTCGTTCAATCAGACTCAGCTTATCTATTTCTTTAAGCGAATTTATTCCTGCAGCGGCCTTCCTTCCGCCCCCAGTATCAAAACTCGAACAAATTTCATCTGCACCAACTCTGTTTGATAAAGGCGCTCTTAGGCTCACAGTGTAAGACTGGCCATCAGTGTTTTTTGTTAACACCGCTTGTGCTCGATCTGGGTCTTGATTCACTATTTCATTGCTAAACACGCCACTGATTCGTCTAGCCCAAGTCTCTGCAGGCAATTCGAACACGCGCGCGACTTCACTCTCATAGATCGGAGTAAGGTTTGATAATTGTTGGTTGTCAGTTTGATAAGCGATGCGAAGTTGATAAAACACGGAATCTTTATCATCCAAGAGATCGAATGGGTTCGGATATTGATAAAGCGCTTGGTAAAGCTCAGTCGGTGAAAAGTGCAGATCACTCAATGACGCGCCATAGCCGTTATAGTTGATTAGCGTGCCTAGCTCTTCCAAAAATTCAGTTTGAGGTTGGTCAAATCCATTTGTTAGCGCTAATCGTGCAGCCACCGCTTTTAAATTATCACCAAACGCTGCTGCGATTGCCCACGCTACATATTCTCCCTTGAGTTTTTGGTTGATCAAAAGACTTGTGCAACACTCCGGTGCTGTATTAATCAGAGTCTCAAGGTACTCAGACTTGGGGATGTCCCCTGTACGATGGTGGTCGCAGTAAAAGACAGTAACCTCATCAGCAAGCAGTGATTGTAATGCGGGTAGATTTTTCTCCATCGACACGTCTAAAACAGTCACCGATGTGACATCACTTTGGAGATTCTGTTCCGCTAGTTGGGCAACAGCCTGCGAAAGCAGCTTGATATCGCGTTTCACCCCCGTGATTAAAGTGCTCTCTTTAGGCTCATGTAGGCGCAGTTGAAGCAATGCGATGATGCCATCTGCATCTCCGTTGAATACGTCGTAATGCATTTTGTTCCTCTTCCCGTGAGATTCAGCCATTCACGATAAAGTAATGTGTACAGATTGTATCGTGAAGGTATAACTAAGCTTAATAGACGATGATTATTTTAACCTTATTTCATAGATACTTAAGTCCGATTTGGAATGCCTTATTCTTAATCCTCTATCTTCGTGCCTGTCCATACCTTTCAAATACAAAAAGGCGCAGATAGTCTGCGCCTTTGGTTTTAGTTATTTTGGTGCTTGATTAGGACGTTTTGAACTGTGCGACTGCTTTATCCATCTCATGGGCTTGCTCTGCCACTTTGTCTACTTCAACTAAACAGTGCTGTGCTGAGGCATTGTTATCGTGTGAGATGGCATTGAGTTCCGTGATGGAGTCACTCACTTGTGCCATCACAGCACCCTGCTCTTCTATTGCAGACGCAATGCGTTCAGAGTTACCTTGAATGCTCTGCATGTCGCTTAAGATAAGCTGCAGACTAGCATCCAGCTCTTCTGAATCTTTAAGCGTTAGCTGACCTTGCTGGTTACACTCACCAATTTCAGTCATCGATGCCTGCATCTGGCTTTGAATTGCACTCACCACCGAGGTTATCTCTGTCGTCGACTGATGTGTTCTGCTTGCTAGTGCGCGTACTTCATCTGCTACCACTGCGAAGCCACGCCCTTGCTCACCGGCACGTGCTGCTTCAATTGCAGCGTTCAACGCTAGTAGGTTAGTTTGTTCAGCAATGCCTTGGATAATGTTGACTGCATCACCGATTTGATCAACATGATGGTTCAGTGAGCTGATTGAATCTTGACTGCTTGATAGACGTTCAGACAACTGAGTAATGTTATTGATAGTATCGACCACGACTTCACGCCCCTTGTCTGCATTCACTTTCGCTTGTTGAACGCCTTCTGCAGCAACAGAGGTGCTTTCTGAAATTTCACCAATCGTTAATACCATTTCTTGAACAGATGTTGTCATGGTTGAGGTGTGGTTAGCTTGAACTTCAAACTGTTTGATTACAGACTCAAGCTCGTCGTGCATGTTAGAAGTACTTTGAGTCAGTTGTAGAGACTTAGATTGAGAGGCCGAAATCAAGCCTTCAAGCTGATCAAGCAATTGGTTGAAGTATTGACCTAACGTGCTCAACTCATCTTTACCATCAAGGTGTGAACGTATTGACACATCGTTGGAATCGACAATATTGCGGATCACCGAAAGCAATGACTCAATTTTACCAATGATAGAGCGAACGATTAACCAGCTGAACAAAATGATCGACACAAGTAATGTGACGCAAAGGATGTTGTTGATCAGTGATAGTTTGTCCATCTCCTTTTGAGTTTCTTGGTCGAGTACTGCTGAAAACTCTTTAAACTGAGTCTCAATCACATGTGAACCAGAGCGTGCTTCCCCAAGAAGGCCCTCATTGTGTTTAAGTCCAATAACTTTCTTCTGTTCAACCACTTGCTTTGCTGTCTCTAGCAAGGCACTCGAGCTTAAAGAAAGCATGCTCGGATCAAAGGTACCTTTTTCAATCAAATCATTAAAAAGATAAAGCTCTACTTTTTGCTCAGCGCTCGCGGTTGCACTCATGCTATCTAGCACTTCATGAAACTGTCCCAAAAGACCTTTGTCTCTCGCGAGTCCATAGACTTCCGTTGCTTTTACCAGTTCAACGAAACTCGTATGGTACGTCTCGATGTCTTCACGTAAGTGTGTACTGTTTACTAAACCTAAATCGTTCAGAACAACATTGAGCTGTGATTCTGAAGCCAAAAACTTGTTGTAGTTCACGTCGAACTTATCTAGGTATTTCATATCATTTCGTAACAAGAAGTCTTTCTCGTTACGGCGCAGGTTAAGCAGGCGAACTTCGAGTTCTTTGGTGATTTGTTTAGCTTCGCTCATTTGAGCAGTCGTATCTGCGAATTGTGAAGTGGTGAACAGCAATGAAACCATGCCGAAAATGGAAAACATTCCCAATGAATAGAGCTTTTTCTTTATATCCATAGATGTGACTCGTCTTTACTAAATTTAGGTATCTAAGGCTGGGCGTCTGACTGTTTTATCTCGCCCATGCTATTTCGTTATTTTTATCTTTTTACCAATAATGGGCGCTTTACAGGGGCTGTTTTGCCCCTATATCTCGCCATTGCACATTCATCGAAAATGCAAATGGGAAAACCCATTAAAGTTAAAATCATCAATAACACAAATTAGTACGATGTACATTAGCAAGATTATAAAATTGGGATACAAAGGTTTCTCATGTTTGATACAAACGTTAAAAACAGCCCTGACACCTTTTAAATAAAGGGATTTGGAGATTTTCTCACCGCCCCTTTTGTTTAGATGAGTTCCTGTGATAAGTGCCTAATTTTATTAAACAAGTCACTGTTTAACGAGCGTCGGAACCGCTCATCAGATAGCAAAAAGCCGACATCAACTGTCGGCTTTGTAAGTTCATCTTGTGACACAAAAATTCGCACACCCTTGGATGCGAGCGAATAACCTGGAACACGTTAAAAAGCTTTCACCATTTGAGTTAAGCACTTCAATAGCACCGCTTTGTCTTGTTCTTCTATACGTTGGGTTAGCTCATTGACAAGATTTAGGTGAAGTTGGTTATGGTGAACGTGGATCTTTTGCCCTTCATCAGTTAAAGCAACCACAATTGCTCGGCGATCGGTTGGGTGTTCATGTCGTTCAATCAACTCTGCCTTAACTAACTTCTCAATTTGAACAGTAAGTGTGCCTGTTGTAATACCAAGCTTTTCGGCAAGCTCTTTCATTCTCAATGCGCCATGCATGCCCAATACTTCAATCGTATGGACCTGCGCGAGCGAGTAACCCGTTTCTTTAACAACGGATTGCTCCCACGAAGACATTTTATCGTAGAACTCAGTCAATATTTGGTTAAGCTGTTCTATGTTTTGCATGGCCGTTTGAGTGCACTTCAAGAGTAAGATGATTTATCTTATCAAACTTGGCGAGCATTTGTTTATATTCAGAAACGGATTTATCACTGATTGATTCAAGAGTAATCGCTGCTGAATAATGATGACCACTCACCTTCCACATATGAAAATCTGTAACGGAAGCATAAGGCGATAACGTTTCGATCACCGAGTCACGGTATTCCTGGTGGATATTTTCATCGAGTAAGATTGGGCTAGTCTGTTTCATAAGGTTCATAGTCCACTTGGCAATGACCAGCGCGCCGACCATCCCCATCACTGCATCTAACCAGTTCCAACCATAAAACTTACCAAACAGCAGCGCGACAATTGCGAGTAATGACGTTAACGTATCCGCTAGAACGTGCATATACGCAGCGCGTAGATTGTGATCATGGTGATGCTCAGTGTGACTATGATGATGCGTATCATCATGGCTATGTGAGTGACTATGCGAATGCCCGTGAGCGTGTCCATGATCATGGTCGTGATGGTGGTCTCCCAACAAGAACATGCTTACAACATTCACCGTAAGACCAATACAAGCGACGATAATCGCTTCATTAAATTGAATGGCTTGAGGGTTGAAAAAACGATGTACCGATTCCACCAGCATCAACAGAGCCACAATCCCCAAAGCAATAGCACTGGTGTAGCCCCCTAACACACTCACTTTACCTGTACCAAAAGAGAAACGAGCACTATCGGCATGTTTTCTTGCGTAACGATAAGCAAACAAAGTGATGCCAAACGCTGCTGCGTGTGTGCCCATGTGCCAACCATCTGCAAGCAATGCCATCGAGCCATACACAGTACCTGCGATGATTTCGATAAACATGGTCGTGACAGTCAGTAGCAGGACATAGAAAGTGCGCTTTTCACCTTGGCTGTTATGTGAAGAGAAGTTGTGGTGGTGATGGGTTGTAAAGCTCAAAATGGTGTCCTTAGTCTTATGCTCAAAGTTGATGTTGCTGATCAGTCAAACTAATTTGAAAATCAAGTAGTTTGATTATCAAAGTTAATGATACTAAATTTAGTTTGATAATCAAACATTGTCAATGCGGCATTTCCTGTGACGTATATGGCAGCGACAAAAAAGCCCACATACAGTGGGCTCAGAATCGTTTATTGGTTGTTATGCGAGTTTGCTGCGACGCTAATCAACGCCTTTTTGTAGCAATGTAATCTCATCATTCACCCATCCTAAAAGTTGCTTTGTGGCTTTCGATAAGACTTGATTCTGCCTTACGATATAACCAAGACTGGTGCTAGAAAAGTTGATTAATGGCGTGACCTTGGACTTAAGGTGTTGCTTAGTTGAGATCGCAAACTCAGGAATGATAGCGACACCAAACCCCGCCTCCGCCCAGTCAATTTGTGCGTCGACGCTCCCTACTTCCATGACTCTGTGATTGGGTAGATCCAAACTGGGTAAACCTTCATCGATGAAGTCGCGCGTTCTCGTATCATGACCCAGTAGGATCAAGGTCAGTTCAGAATCGACTTCATCTTTCTGAGTATCATTATCCTTTGAATTGTCAGAATTTTGAGGATCCAAACCATCTCCTAGCGCACACCATGATAACTCTTGAAGCTTAGTAAAATAGAGCGACTCGTTATGCTGCTCTTTCGCAATCACAAAGCCAAGGTCAGCCTTAGCGTTCTTCACCAAACTCGATGCTTGAGATGAGGTGGTATTGAGCAATGTGAGGTCGATACCCGGATATTGCGCTTTAAATTTCTGGAAAGGACGAATCAATAAAAATCGAGAGATAATGTCACTAACCGCAATGGTTAGCGTGCCAATTTTGAGGTCATTAATCGCATTGAGATCAGCCTGACATACCTGCAACTCAAGCAAGGTTCTTTTGCTGGTTTCTAAGAGCCTTTCGCCCGCTTGAGTTAGCTGAAATGGGCTTCTTTCTATCAGCTTGATGCGTGTCAGTTGTTCAAGTTGTTTTAAATGCAAGCTTACGTTTGGCTGTGTCATATGTAGAGCGTTGGCCGCCTTACCGAAATGTTTGTGTTCGGCTAACGTCACAAACGTGTTCAACAAATTGATATCAAGCATCATCTTCTCTCTTGTGTTACTTCCAATTGTTCGGCACTAAAAACGCGTCACTCTCTATTTCACAGTCCCGCTGCTCCGTCATTCCCTACGGTAAGGGACGAACGTAATAAGGAATCTCGCTTGTGGTTTGAGATTCCTGATACCTCGTTCCTCGGTTCTGGAATGACGCTAACAAACCGAGTGAACGTTCGGTTCATCACTTCCAAAGAAAAGAACTACAAACGCGTCACTCTCTATTTCACAATTCACCAGTTCCGTCATTCCCTACAGTGAGGAACGTATATGGACTCCCCTAGTATTGCAAGGAAACGAGTAAAGGTATGCAAGTGCACGTATATTCGGTTTCTTTATGGGGAGCTACCCCGAACCTCTATGGCTTAAT
>NZ_JAEFCE010000068.1:0-26392 GCF_016406055.1 Vibrio sp. IB15 | reverse complement strand
CTCAGGCCTTGAAAGCCGCTTAACAGAAATGTCCAACTTTACGGGGTCACTTCACCTGATGATCAGATTGCTGGCTTTTTGAATATGTCATTGCCGGACAAGCGCTACGCGCCTTTCAGCGTCTTCTTAAGATTTTGCATGAAGTTTCTGAAGTGAGGCATGAAAGCCACAAACAGAGGGTGTTTTCTGTCTTGCATCATCAACGGTCCCAGTAAGCGAATACTTACACCTAGTCTCGTTGCGGATTGCTCGTCTAAGCCACTGTCCTGCTTAATCTTATCTACAATCGCGAACATGTTTTCTCTGTCTTCAATTTCAAACTGCATGGTTTGCAGTTCACGATCTTCCTTGATGTTCACTTCTTCGATAGTGATACGGTAGTGATTGTGTTTGCCTGTGATTGTTTGCATCGTCATTACTGTCTCCTAACTTGAATTTACGAAAAATTAAGTTGATAATATCAACTATAAATAAAGTAGTTGATATTGTCAACTATATTTCTAAGGATCGTTTATGTCTGATAACACATCGTTA
The DNA here is from genome assembly GCF_016406055.1 of Vibrio sp. IB15. Lineage (NCBI taxonomy): Bacteria > Pseudomonadati > Pseudomonadota > Gammaproteobacteria > Vibrionales > Vibrionaceae > Vibrio > Vibrio sp. IB15. The sequence continues at coordinate 25,858 of NZ_JAEFCE010000068.1, read as the reverse complement.
GAGTCTATCTTTCGCTTAGTACACTCTTTGAAGCGTCAAATGAGTGAACAGATTGAGAGCTTGGATTCTGAGATCGCACCTATGAATATTCGTGTCATGAAGATCATTACTAAGAAATCTCCATGTACGGCTATCGATATCGCGCACTTCCTAAACCGCGATAAAGCACAGGTCACGAGATTAGTTAATGCGTTGATCAATCAAGAACTTGTGAAGAAGTCTCCAAACCCTGAAGACAAACGTAGCCAGTTGTTGGTGCTGACTAATAAAGGTGAAGAGATCATGACTAAGGTTTCGAATATTGATCGAGAGATGCTACAGAGAATGACTAAAGGCATGAACGAAGATGAGCTAGAACAGTTCAGCCAAATAGCGAGCAAAATGGCTAAGAATCTGGAAGATTGCGCTAAGTAGAAGAAGCCCTTTCAAACAAACCACTCATTTCAAAAAGCAAAAACGCCACCGAATCGTGCGATTGGTGGCGTTTTGTGTATCAGCTGGTTCTATAGATTCGCGCTATGAAGACATCGATTAAAATAGTCGTTCTAGTTTAATGTCAATTTCCACCAGGCTTGCACAGGTACTGGTTCTGAAATTACTAAACGTTCCCCCATCACAGGGCTTACCATCTGTACGTCTCGCTCTTTACTTATCGCCAAAGCTTGTTCCATTGGGTCTTGCCAGTCGTGCATGGAAAGATCAAACGTACTGTTGTGGATTGGCATCATCACTTTCCCTTGAAGGTCGATGTGCGCTTGAACGCTTTGCTCTGGAAACATATGAATATCGGCCCAAAGTGAGTTGTACGCACCCGTTTCTACCATGGTCAAATCAAACGGCCCGAAACGTTCACCAATCTCTTTAAAGCCATTGAAATAACCAGAGTCACCACTAAAGAATACTTTCTTATCTGAAGCGTTAATCACCCAGCTACCCCATAGGGTTTGGTCACGGTCGAGCAAGCCACGACCAGAGAAATGTTGGGTTGGAGTCAAAGTAAACTCGATGTCGGCAGCTATTGCTGATTCCCACCAGTTCAACTCAATGATCTTTGCTTTATCCACGCCCCACTTTTCAAGTAGTGCACCAACTCTGAGTGGCACCAAGAATGTTCCCACTTTATCGGCTAATACTTTAACTGCACCTTTATCTAAATGGTCGTAATGATCATGGCTGATCACTACCACATCAATATCAGGTAATTCTTGTAGTGAAATTGGTGTTGGGTGGAAACGCTTTGGTCCCATCCATTGGACTGGTGATGCGCGATCACTGAACACAGGGTCAGTCATCACTAACTTACCATCGAGCTTCATCATCACGCTTGAGTGACCTAAGCGGTACGCAACGTCTTCTTGCTCTTCAATCAGCTGTTCTGCTGTCATGGGAACGAGAGGCAATGCGGTTCGTGGCACTGGCTCATCTCTTTCTACAGTTACATACGCCTTCAAGATTGAAAAAATATCAGACATGCCCGACTTGTACTCTAACTCACTGTTAGCAAACTTCTTCGGAAGCTTATCTAGATTGTCATTTGATTGTGAACCTGTGCTTACGATAGCGACCACGGCAAGTACTCCTAAAATCGGTAATAGATATTTTTTCATTGGTATCTCTTCAACTGTTGGGAAAACCCAACTCAAAAACTACACTGATTAGTTTACATACCAAAAAACAAAAGTAAACCAGCGAGTGTAATTTTTTGTTCGTCAAATTTAGAAGAGAAGCACTCCGTATATCGAGCACAGACCAATGTGGACATCTTAAATCTGTACAAATATCGCACAGCACTCATTTCTAGACTTCATTTATTGACCAGAAAGTCAGGTTTCAATTAACATTGCATTTACAAATGGAATTGAATCTTTTTAGAAGGGAATCTAAATTGCAATTGACTATACGAACCAAAGCGATACTGGCGACAATCGTCGCTGCTCTTGCCATTATTAGCGTGATGGGAGTGTATTCATTTCAATCAAGCCGGGCTATTTTGATTGATAGAACCTTCGAGCGAGAATTACCAGCTTCACTCGGCGAGGTGAGTAATGAAATAAACCTCAAGTTGGAAACGCCTATACTTGCATCAAAGATGATGACGCTTTCGCCTTTAATGCAACAAACCAGACTTTCGGAACAAGAGCTTCGAACCTATCTTCAATCTGTTAAAAGCGAGTTCAACGCGATCAGTGCCTATTACGTTTCCAACGAAGCAAGCACTTACTACACCCATAACGGCGTGCTAAAAACGATCTCTACCAATAAACAAAGCGACCAATGGTTCTATCGATTCATCGAGTCAAATCAGCCATTTGAGCTCTCTTTAGATATTGATGCAGCCACCGGAATTCCGGCACTGTTTGTTAACTATGCAGTCACTCGCAATGGCGAACGTATTGGCGTGACTGGCATTGGCTTAACGTTGGAAAGTATTACTCAATTGATCAGCAACTATAGCGTCGGAGAAAGCGGTATTGTTTTTCTTGTCGATCGACAAGGGAGCATCAAGGTTCACCCAGATAAGAACCTGATTGGACGTTCACTAGACTCTGTAGGCATTAAAGCTAGTCAGTTAATCGGCAGTAAACAAACTGTCGTTCATGAGGCCATCGTCGATGGTCAGCCGCAAATTCTGGGTTCCAAAGCGATGCCAGGCATAGGTTGGACTCTGATTACGCAAATTCCCAAGCAAGATGTACTAGGTGAATTAAACGGCTTTAGCCAAACCGTCATCTTTATGGCTCTACTCATTGCAGCCATCTATACGCCGATCGCTGCATGGGCGACTAACAAGCTCTTACTGCCGTTTGTGGAAGTGGCCGAGCGATTACAACAGATAGGGAAAGGCGGTGGTGACCTCACCTTTCGCTTAGATGATTCTCGACATGACGAAATTGGACAAATCGCGAAAGGCTACAATCAATTCGTGCAATATCTAAGTGACTTACTCAAAGATGTCTCAAACACAGGAGTCCAAATCTCTGAATCGATCCAAGGTGTCGATCATATGGCGCAGTCGATGGAGCAAGACATCAAACAACAAACCAGCCAGATCGAACAAGTTGCAACAGCCATTCATGAGATGGGTGCCAGCTCAGACGAAATCGCACAAAACGCTAATGGTGCCGCCGACAGTGCACAACATGCAGCGAGTGCAATCAGCATTGGACAAAAGTCCGTTTCTGTCACTTCAGAAAGCATTGAACATATGAACAAGCAGCTCGATGACACAACGGAAATTATCAATCAACTCGCTCAAGATGCGAACTCTATCGATACCGTGTTAGATGTCATCAATAGTGTCTCTGAACAAACCAACCTACTAGCCCTTAATGCAGCGATAGAAGCCGCTCGCGCAGGCGAACAAGGTAGAGGTTTTGCGGTGGTAGCAGACGAAGTAAGAACCCTCGCCTCACGAAGCCAAGCGTCGACCGAAGAGATTCGAGGTATTATTGAAAAGCTTCAGCAGCGTACTCAACAAGCCGTGACAGCCATCGAAACCAGCACCACACTTGGCAGTAAGTGTCAGGTCGAAGCCTCCAATTCAGAGCTACAACTCTCGAGCATTTCTCATAGTGTCGATCAGATGAATGCAATGAACATGCAGATCGCTTCAGCAACGGGCCAGCAATCTAACGTCATCAACGAGATCTCACCGCACATCTCTGGCATTTCTGAAATAGCCAGGGAGAGCGATAGCATGATTGAGAAAACGGCTCAGGAGTGCCAAAACTTGCGGGCTAAGGCGATGCATCTAACGAGTTTGGTTTCTCAATTTAAATGTTAGCTTCAATGGAACGCGAAATACGCTGACCACTTCCACTCAAGTTAGTCAGCAGACCATACATTCTTGAAATCTGGCCATCCCCAGTTGGTGATGGCTACGTTTTTCAGAATCCCTTGGAAACGCACGTTTTGTAAGTGATGGAACATCGGGACTAACCAATAATCAGAAATCAGTGTCGATGCAATAGGTTCCAACTCAGCCAAGTAATCCGGCAATTCAACCGTTGCTTTGTGCTGATCTAATCGTTGCTTAAGCCAATCACTGTTCATCTCGCCGAGTGCGGAATGCAATACAGGGTCATTCATCAACCACGAGAACAACGAAGATGGCGCATTGTCATCGAGGTTCAAATTACACAACACCAAGTCTTCTTTTAAATCGCCCGTCTGAGAAAGCTGAGCTAATTCTCGAAAACTGTAGGTATTCACCTCAACTTCCACACCGTGTCTTTTAAGAATATCTGACACCGAAATAGCGCATCGATAGAGGGCATAGTAGTTATAAACCGCAATGCTCAACTTCTTAGGCAACTCAGTCTCTCTAGAGGGCGTTCGATACAGCTTCTGCCAACTTGGCAATATGTTCTGAGCCAAAGAGACACTGAATAAGCCTTGGTTTTGCTCCAGTTGCGTCAAAATAGCCTGTGGGTTTGCAAGTGATGATAGATACTTACGTTGTGCATCACTTAACGAGTTAGCCGCTGAGTTTTGGTTAAATAGAATAAACAGACAACCGTCTTCGATTCGACTGCGAAGCCCGTCTGTTTCAGCAGACACCAACTCCGTGTCGCTCTTTCCTAATTGATGAAAACAGGCCGAATCTTCATACGGTGACACCTGCATCTGGCTATCATCGAATCGAGCGCTACCAGTCATCGATTCTTCAAACTGCCAAATGGTCACCTCATCGGTTAAAGAGCGACAACCGTAAAAGTGTTCGAATGCCGAGAGCTTGATGCGCTCGCTGTTGGTTTCAACCACTCTAAAAGGGCCTGTACCAATCACAGCATGAGAAGCTGAGTTTAATGATGAAGGTTCACGAGTTACCTGTGCTGCCGGTTGAATTGAATATTTAACGCCAGCCAACAAACCTGCAAAGCCAGTATCCGCTTGGGTTAACTTAAAACTGATCCTTAATGGCTGCTCACTGAAAATGGAAGAGACATGAGCCAACTCAGCTTGATAAAAAGGCAGAGCTTGTAAAGCAGTAAACAAAGCAACTAACTGTTTGGCATCAACAGGCTGCCCATCATGGAACGTCAAACCGGGGCGCAAGTAGAAAGTCCAAACCAATTGCTTAGTGTCATATTCCCAATGGTGAGCTAATTCAGGCTTCAGTTCGCCCTTGCCGTTACATGTCACCAAGCAGCTAAACACTTGTCTGATCAAAAATCGCTCACTACTGCGATGTATATGATGTGGAAACAGATCCTCAAACTTGCGTTTATAGGTTAATTGAACATGCAAGAGACCTTCACGCATGGTCGCGCCGGAAGTTTCTTGCAGTAAAGAACTAAACACAGTACGGTCATTGTCCAATATCGAGAGTGCTTTTTCATACTTGCCCTGCTCTATCAGCTTACTCGCGACATGCTGAGCCAATTCTGAGTTGCTAAAACGCAGTGTTAAGTTAGAGCGTTGATTCCTGCCAACTTTTGGTTCCCACACGACCCATTCTGCTTGATGCATTTTGCCTAACAGGGTTCGAGCATGGCGCAAGCTTGTAAACAACTTATCTGCCACTTCCGTCAAGGTCACGGAGTGAGAAATGTTTGGCTCGAACGATTCTAGCCGCGTGTAGTAACGCATCATGTTTAGATCAGACAAATAATGAACCTTTTAAACGTAGCTCTTCCTAATTAAGCCCATTATAAAACACAATCGTAAAAAAGTAGTGCGATATGACTAAAACAGGAACAACCAATAAAAATATCCTCTGTTTTTTAGTTCCTCTTAATTAACCATAATGAACGGGTCAGCAACAAACCATAGGTTGTCAATAAAGCCTAACTAGAGAGAGTAATGACCATGAGAAAATACTATCTTAACAAGCTAAAAAGCACCTGCAGTAAGCTCGAAAGAGAAGCACTACGAACACTTATAGATCTATGTAACTGGCGTTATTAGTACACTTTTTAGCACCGAGTAAACGCGAGTTGAGTACAGCCTAATATGCTCCTACCCCCAATATGAGTTAGGTCTCAACTCGCTTTTCCATTCCAATTCCCCTCTCAAGCCTGCTGTACCAATAGCTCACACAATCGATAAATTTCCATTGTCGACTCGACAAATTTAATTCGTTTTCTTAGTTGAACGAAAAGCCTTAAGGTTCGCCCCGAAGCAAGCAAGGAGCCTCAGAAAAAACTGAAAGCTCAGCTAACAACTAATTTATTTGCAGTTACCAATCAGGTATTAACTAAGGAAACGCCATGCGTATCGCAATTCTTTCTCGCAACGAAAATCTATACTCTACCGCTCGTCTAAAGCAGGCTGGAGAAGCACGTGGTCATCAGGTCGATGTTATCGACACGTTGCACTGTGATATAGATATCGCGAGTAACAATCCGAAGATTCGCTACATGGGTGAAGAGCTCCCTCAATACGATGCTGTTATTCCACGTATTGGCGCTTCCATTACCTTTTACGGAACTGCGGTTGTTCGCCAATTCGAAATGATGGGCACTTTTTGTATCAATGAGTCAGTAGCTATCAGTCGTTCTCGCGATAAACTGCGCTCACTACAACTGTTGTCTCGTAAAGGTATTGGCTTACCAAAAACAGGCTTCGCTAGCCGCCCAGACAAAATTCAAGACTTGATCAAAAACGTAGGTGGCGCGCCACTTGTGATCAAGCTACTTGAAGGTACTCAAGGTATCGGTGTAGTTCTAGCTGAAACAAACAAAGCAGCAGAAAGCGTTATCGAAGCGTTCATGGGCCTAAAAGCGAACATCTTGGTTCAAGAGTTCATTGAAGAAGCAAATGGCGCAGACATCCGTTGTTTTGTTGTTGGCAACAAAGTAATTGCTGCAATGAAACGTCAAGCTGGTGAGGGTGAATTCCGCTCTAACCTGCACCGTGGCGGTACTGCTCAACTGGTTAAACTAACCAAAGAAGAGCGCGCAACAGCAATCAATGCAGCGAAAATCATGGGACTAAACCTATGTGGTGTAGATATTCTACAATCTAAGAACGGTCCAGTGGTAATGGAAGTAAACTCTTCTCCAGGCCTAGAAGGCATCGAGAAAGCAACGGGTAAAGATGTAGCAGACATGATTTTCGAGTTCATCGAAAAAAATGCAAAGCCAAACGCTAACCGTACTCGTGGCAAGGGCTGATTGAATACCGTTAACTCATGATTGGAAAGAAAATGAACAATAAAATGATCATAGGGAATACCGAAGCACTTTGCTTACCAGAGTTAGGGATAACTGGACTACATACACGTGTTGATACAGGGGCTAAAACCTCTTCTCTACACGTAGACAATCTACTATGTGTAAAAACAGACGGTGAGAACTTCGTTGAGTTTGATCTTCACCCAGACGTTTATCACCTAGAAGAGACTGTGCGCTGCAAGGCGAAACTGAAAACAAGTAAGAAAATCAAATCATCTAACGGCGAAGTTGAACACCGTTGTGTGATTGAGACCATGCTGAGAATCGGTGGCCAACAATGGCCTATCGATATCACGCTAAGCAACCGTCAAGACATGACTTACATGATGTTGCTTGGTCGTCAAGGCATGAGTGACAAAGTGATTGTTGACCCAGCGGGTGAATTCCTGCTGACTCACTAATCCGAGTCATCGTAACCGCTCCACAGGTTATAATTAAAGCTCGTCACAACGATATAAGGCCAGTCTCATGACTGGCCTTATTGCTTTCAATTCTTTAATTTCGAGTTGCCACTTTTGGCTGATCTATTTCTTAGATTTACCATGAGATTGAAAACCAAAACGCCAAATCGATAACAACAGTTTCTTGGCTTTTATTTTGGTTACCCGCCAATGTGTCACCGGTCTTCTTGGGGCGCTCATCAATAAGTGTTCAAAAGCTGTCTGACTAAAATCGACTTGTCCTCCATGCGCCACCAGCAAGGTATCAAGTTGCATGTCATAGATACGAGATACTGACTCTCGGTACTTGTTAGGGTGAAAGATAGGGAAAGGCGGAATCAGCTTCTTTTTCACTTCCACCATGAGGTCTGCCACATAGGCAACGCTGTGAGATGGGCAATAAACCGAAAGATCTCTGTCGGTGTGGCCCGGGGTTTCTAGAACCAACCAATCATCAAAACCCGGAATGCTCTCACCATCCGACAGTTTGTAGTCCGGCTTTAACTTTCTTGAATACCACAAGTTCGCTTTCGGCTTTCCTAAGCGGTTTGCCATCCATCGTGCCAATGCAAGATCGGTCAAATGCATCAAGATACCGTCGATACCGTGATACCAATCTTTGTCTCGGTTTGCAGCGACCAAATGACAGTTCGTGAGCTTTCTTAGCTTGTGCGCTGCCCCTGCATGGTCAGGATGCATGTGTGTCACCACAACCGTGTGGAGATCAGAAAAATCACGCATAAGTTCGGTTTCAATGAAAGTCTTCAAATGCTGGATGTCGGCTCGACATGCGCCATCAAGCAACAGTAATTTGTCCGGATACTCCACCAAGTACATGTCTTGGATGTAACCTTTAATGGTATGCAGTTGCAAACCCACTCCTTGTGATAATTCAACTGGTCAGACCTATACCATAGCAAACTCATATTTATTTGTAACAAATTTGTTAACTACAAAATCACATCAAAGTACCATGCTCTTCCGCTCTTTTATCGTGACGACAAAATACGTGATTTGTTGACCTGAGTTATTAGGACTATATATGCGCCTCTAATTTATTGTCTGAGTGCTATACATGAACCAACTAATCGATGCTCTTTCTACCCAAGGCTACTTTGTTTGGGATGACTTCTTAACGCATGAAGAAGTGGTGGCATTGAGGGATTGCATTCCAGAGAACTGGAAAAAGGCTAGGATCGGCCGTAACGATGAAGTAACGCGAGAGTCGACAATTCGTAGCGACAAAATTCAGTGGGTACACCGCGACATGGGTGAGCCTGCTTCTCTGTTCCTCGACAAAATGGAGCAGATTCGTTTAGAAGCAAACAAAGCGTTCTTTTTGGGTCTGTTCGAGTACGAAGCACACTTTGCTAAATACGAAAAAGGCGACTTCTACCAAAAGCACTTAGACTGCTTCAAAGGCAATGAGAACCGCCGTCTGACTACCGTGTTCTACATGAATGACGAGTGGACAGAGGAAGACGCTGGTGAGCTTGTGGTTTACGATCTACAAGATAATCACATCGCAACGATTCCGCCAAAGTCTGGCCGTTTGTTTGTGTTCTTATCAGAGCAGTTCCCACACGAAGTTCTGCCAACCAACACAGAACGATTCAGTATCGCAGGTTGGTTCCGTATCAACGGCGTGAAAGACAACCAACTCGATATCGCTCACTAAAGCGAGGTTCGGGTCAAAGCCTCATCTCATCCAAAGCCTCTCCACTCGAGAGGCTTTTCCTCTTAGTACTGCTAGGAAAGTACTAAGAGGAAAATATCACTTTTATGAGCCGAATCCTGTGTAGAGACTCTTGCCCAGCAATTACTCTGGCGTATTCGGGAAAACTGATATTTAATAAATATTTACGATGCGCATTCAAGAAGGATTAATTATGTCATCTATCATCGTAGGTCACCGTGGTGTAGCGGGTACTCACCCAGAAAACACCAAAGCAAGTATTGAACAAGCCGCTAAACTTGGCTTGAAATGGATTGAAGTCGATATTCAGCAAACTCAGGATGATGAGCTTGTCGTTTGCCACGACCACACTCTCGAGCGCTGTAGTGATGGCAAGGGCCGTGTTGATGAACACACTTTGGCAGAGCTGCGTCAGCTTGATTTTGGTGGCTGGAAGTCAGAACAGTTCGAAGGAGAAAGAATACTCACACTTAGCGAGTTACTTGAACTTGTTGAAGAACATAACCTAAGCGTTAACCTAGAGATAAAAGTCGATAGCCGACACCAAGCCCCTCATGTGGTTGATCTTCTACACAGCGAGCTGATCCGCTCAAACATAGACACGGACAGAGTGCTGCTTTCAAGTTTCAGCCATGAAGTTGTTGCAGAAATGGCTCACCACTTACCAAGATACCGCGTTGGCGTGATCACAGAGCAGCTCTCTCAAGACGATCTTCTGCTTATAGATCAGGTGAAAGCGTTCAGTTGCCACATGAATTACGAAAACGTCAATCAGGATGATCTTAATACGCTTGCCGAAGCAAAGATTCAAACATGGTGCTACACCGTCAATGATCCGTCTAAGTTCAAATTCCTATCCACCGTCGATGCGATATTTACTGATTTTCCAAATAGATTTAGCGCGAAAAATTGACCAAACAAATACCAAAGTAGTAAACGTTTAAGACGGGAAAATTTACCTCGATAAACCTTAAAATTAAGTAGCAAACACAAGTGAGTAGGAGTACATTCCGCTGCTCACTTGGTTTCATTAGCTCGCACTATTTAGGCAGCTTTATTGGTTACTTAATTTATGGATCTCATTTTTAGTCCAACTTTCCCAATTTTGGGTGCAATCTTCATTTTTGCCGCTATCGTTCGTGGCTTCTCAGGCTTCGGTTTCACCCTAGTCGCATTGCCTCTAAGTGCGTTATTCGTGCCGGTTATTGAGCTTGTTCCTGTGTTCATGCTTATCGACCTACTTGGCAACGTTCAATTACTGCCTAAGGTCAAAAAACATGTCAATTGGCACTGGGTAGCAAAAGTATTTATTCCTTGCCTTGTGTTCACACCTGTTGGCCTGGTTTTACTCAAATCAGTTAGCCAAGACACCATTATCTTGATCATCAGCGCCTTTATCTTTGCGTCTGCACTTATGATCTACCGAGGCTTTCAATATAAAAGTGAACCGAGATTTGCTCCCTATATCCTAGGAAGCCTTGCTGGAATAATGAATGGTGCGGCTTCTATGTCTGGTCCACCAATTGGCACCCACGCATTGGCGAGCCCTGTGGCCCCGCACGTCGCCAGAGCAGGTTTGATTGCGTTCTTTGTATTGGCAGATTCGAGTGCCTTTGTTTCTGCATCCATTGCGGGGCTCGTCGACCGTGATGTGGTTTGGCTTACACTGGCACTGTTACCAAGCAGTATGTTTGGTGGCTATGTGGGTTCGAAACTGTTCGAAAGATTTGGTGGCGAGAAATTTAAGCCTGTCTCTATCGGGCTGCTTATCGTGATTGCATTCTTTAGTGCAGGTCGAGTTCTGCTTTAACGAGCTGTCTAATTTCTGAAAGGAAAATGGGTACCAGAGCCTACCATTCGATGTGGATAGGGGTGCCCATTTTGACTAGTTGAATAAACTCATCCATATCTTGGTTGGTTAATGCGATACAGCCATCTGTCCAATCGAAACTTTGGATAAAACCTGGCGAACGACGCTCACCGTTTTTAATACCATGAATTTTGATGTTACCACCCGGGTCAACATCATTCTCTTCAGCCCACTGTCTATCAGAGGAGCGCGGATAGTTGATGTGTACCGAGCGGTAAAACTCAGAGCGCTCCATGATATAGTCGAGCGTATATTCCCCTTCTGGCGTTCGGTTGTCCCCTTCAAAGCGTTTATGCCCTTTCGGTTCCTTGCCCAAAGCGATACGAAACTCTTGTACCACCTCATCCCCTTTAAGCAAGTACATTCTGCGTTTCGATTTATCGACTTTCACTAAGGTCACGACTTGCAACAGAGGATCGATTTCAGAAAAAGAGTCTGGCGCCATGTAGGGTTCTAATAATGAAGCTTGAGCAGAAACTTTAGGTGAACGTTGCGATGAACCTTGTGCCAGCTGAGCAATTTGAGTGGATTGACCTTCACTCAGCGCCTCATCTACATCAATCACATGCTTTGATTTTGATGTGTCAGTAGAGTTAGGAGAGGAAGTTGAGATGCGTTGTGAATGAGCTGGTGCTGACTCAAAGACAATGGTTTCAATAGCGGTAGCGTCAGACACTATTTTCTCAACAACGACCTTCTCGGCGTGTGCGAGCGAAGTCATCAAGAATAAGCATAGTGATAATGGTAAAAACGGACGCACCCTTATATCTCCTCAAAACGCATCGACATGATTCGAGACTGAGTCTCCATTCCTAGCGACTCATAAAAGCTCTGAGCTTGTTGATTAAACTCCATCACCTCTAATCTTAACTCTATCGCTCCTTGAGCTTGCGCCCATTGATTGAATGACTTCATTAGCGCTCGACCTACGCCTTTACTCTGAATTTGGTCATTCACCACAATGGTGTTCACTCTTGCTACCTTGTGTGATTGGATAAAACTCACGCCTTTGTTCTGCGTGATCTTACCCGCGAGAAAACCAATCACGGCATCCTGTTCAACAGCGACAAAGAAGGCCCCAGTCGGGTCAATCATTAAGCCCAGCCAGTACTCCTCGCTGTCTGCATTGCTCTGTGATGGCGGCGCGAACACCATAGGCGCACCAAGATGATGTTGACGATTTATCTGATCAGAGAGCACTAAAATCGCGTTAATGTCAGTTACCTTCGCTGTCCGAATTTGCATATCATCACCTTGTTTGAATTCAATAACACCTTAGCAAAAATGCCTTAAATGTGCACCGTTCCACTGGGCGACTCAGCCCTTCGGTAGAAGATTACCTTTAATATTAGGCACTAAGTTTAAGGAAATTGTTCCGCAAATCTCGAACACAACACCTACCTTTGAGTGCTACTATCTTCGCAGACCCTAAGTATCGGATACCACTATGATTAAGTTCGCTGTAATTGGAACCAATTGGATTACACAAAAATTCGTTCAAGCTGCACATGAATCGCAATCGATGCAGCTGACTGCCGTTTATTCACGAAACCTAGACAGCGCCGCGCAGTTCGCACAAGAATTCGCTGTTGAAACCACCTATGACTCACTCGACGCGTTAGCCAACGACAATACGGTTGAAGCGGTTTACATCGCCTCACCGAATTCGCTGCACTGTGAGCAGTCGATTCTGATGATGGAACATGGCAAGCACGTCATCTGTGAAAAGCCTGTTGCATCGAATATCACGGAAGCAACACGCATGTTTGAAGTTGCTGAGAAAAACGGTGTGGTACTGTTTGAGGCGTATAAATCTCAATTCCTGCCCAACTTTAAACAAGTTCAACTTGGGCTAGGAAAAATCGGCAAGGTACATAAAGCGCACATCAACTACTGCCAGTATTCATCGCGTTACCAGAAGTACTTAAATGGTGGAAACCCAAACACTTTCAACCCCGCTTTCTCAAATGGCTCATTGGTTGACATCGGCTTCTATTGCGTTGCTGCAACGGTAGCGCTGTTTGGTGAACCTGAAAACGCCCAGGCATCTGCAAAGTTACTGGAGTCAGGTGTCGATGCGCATGGCTGTGCCATCTTCCAATACCCTGAGCTTGACGTTACCCTTACACACTCTAAGGTCAGCGACTCATATGCGCCGAGTGAGATCCAAGGTGAGCAAGGTGCGATCATCATTGATCACATCGCTGAATGCACCGACGTTAAGATCCGCTACCGTGATGGCAGCATTGAAAATCTCACTCAAGTGCAAAGCGAAAACTCAATGAGTTACGAAGCACAAGCCTTTGCTAATTGCATTGGTGGCGATCACACCACACAAACCGACGCAAAACAGCGCGCATTAACCGTTGCCAAGTTAATTACAAAGATGCGTCAACAGGTTGGTGTCGTTTACCCTGCAGATAAATAATACAGCTCATTAATCTAACTCACTGATTTTAATCACATATCAGTTTATGCATAACTAAATTTAATCCTTACGACAAATAACCGGATTAGTTGATTGAAGGGCTATCTGATTAAATCCGCGTTCGATATCTATCGTATTTATTTAATTTATTGAAGGTGTGTAAAGTGTTTTCAGTTGACGATCGCGTTGTAGCAACAAAAGGTGTTGAACTTGGTGAAATGGTAGTAACTGGTCTAAGTGCTGGTGGTTACTACGTTCACGTTACAACAGTAGAAGGCGCAATGCCGCTTACTTACCCAATGCAAGATCTTAAAAAAGCATAGTCTAACCGCTCTGCTCTTTTAGTAGTCACTCTGCTAAAGGTAACAAAATTGAGGCCTTGGCTGCTTTACTCTTCTGCATTAGAGTGAACAGCCAGGGCCTTTTTTATATCTGCTACTCCCCGCCAAGCTCTCCACAAGTTTAGTCATTGCAGCAAAGCCGAATCCGGCAGACAATAGAATGAATTAAAGCGTAACAACAAAGGCTTATTTCCTACTGCTACGCACTCTCTATTGATGTTTAGTGTTTACAGAATTTTCTGGTACATTAGCATCACCTTATCCTCACAATGACCATGAACTGAGGGAAGCTATGAAGCTTTATATTTACGACCACTGCCCTTTCTGTGCACGAGTCGCCTACATCGCTCAATCTCTAGGCTTAAACATCGAACTTATTTCTGTAGATTATGATGATGCCCAAACCCTTATCGATTTAATCGGTAAAAAGATGGTACCCGTATTACAAAAAGACGATGGCTCTATCATGGCTGAGAGCCTAGATATCATCGCTTACTTCATGGATTTGAAATCTAGTGACGAGCAGCGTGAGCCATCAGAGCAAGTGACCCTGTTCCAAACTCGCGCATTCCCGCTAAGCCAGCGCATCGGTTTGCCACGTTGGTGGAAACTAGACCTTGCTGAGTACCAATCACCAGCAAGCAAAGAAGCATGGCGCGCAGCCAAAGAAACCGAAGAACTCAACTTCGACAAGCTGATTGAGCAAACACCGCAGTTTGTTGAACAGATTAACCCGCTTCTGAAAGATGCAGAGCTGCTACTGAACTTAGAGAATGGTGAGTCTTCGCTGCCTCTGATCGACCAAGCAGTGTACTTCTCTATGCTGCGTGGCTTCTGCGTTGAGCCAAGCATCACATGGCCACCAGCTCTAGAACGTTGGTTAGAAAAGCAGAGTGAAACGCTAAAACTGTCTCTTCTTCGCTAGAACGATTGCAACAAGCACAAACAAAAAATCGAAGCCATCAGGTATCTCCCCTGCTAGCTTCGATTTTCGTTATCTTTCACTATTTCGATGACATCAAGCTCTTGTTATTACAACAGGCGCCTTCTCAAGCCGGTTCGCTCTAGGATACGGGTAGAAATCTCTTCAACCGATAACGATGAGGTATTGATATACGGCACTGCCTCTCTACGGAACATCGCCTCTACGGTTTGTAGCTCATACAGACACTGTGAGTCGCTCGCGTATTCACTGCCTGCTAAGCGGTTCTCACGAATCTCAGTCAGCCTTTCTGCGTCAATCGTTAAACCAAACAGCTTATGTCGGTATATCTCAAACTCTGGCAACAGCTTTAATCGTGCCAAATCATCATGAATGAACGGGTAGTTTGCCACTCTTAAACCAAACTGCATCGCCATATACAAGCTTGTTGGCGTCTTGCCACTTCGAGATACCCCCAGCAAGATGATGTCGGCTTCTTCCAGCCCTTTGAGCGTGATGCCATCATCGTGTGCGAGTGTGTATTCGATTGCGGCAATACGGTCGAAATACTTCACCGAGTCCTTGTTCACACTGCGTGAGCGTTGCAACTTAGGAGTCGGCGCCATATGGATGTCATCTTGTACCTTCTGAACAATACTTTCCAACACGTCATAGCAATGGGCAGGCGCTTCAAGCAACTTCGATTTAATTTCAGGAATCACAATCGAAAAGAACACTAGAGGTTGCTGACCACTCTCACGATACGAAGTGTCGATCTCTTTCAATAAATCAGAAAGTTTGTCCTCACTTTCAACAAACGGAAAAGTTTTCTCATTGGCTTTGAAGGGAAATTGACCTAGAACAACATGCCCTAAAGTCTCACATGTTATGGCCGTTCCATCAGAAACATAGAATACATCACGACTTTGAATATCAATTTGCATTTTTTATTTAATGTTTAAAATTATTTTGAGTAGGATGGTAACCATAATATATATAACAAAACCCTGCTGACTATTACGTCCCCCACAGCTTTTAAAAATAATTTACATTTTTTAAACTGACACGTAATCGTTTGCCTTTAAATCCCTACAATGCTTGCTATGTTTCTGGAGAAATAAATGCAAAATAATACCCTATGGTTCAATGGCCTATCCATGGAAGATGTCGACAAAGTCGGCGGTAAGAACGCCTCACTGGGCGAGATGGTTTCTAACCTATCCAATGCTGGTGTTTCTGTACCAAATGGTTTTGCAACCACCTCTCACGCGTTTAACGACTTTCTTGACTACAAAGGTCTTGATGAGCGCATTCACCAATTACTTGACGAACTTGATGTTGAAGACGTTGAAGCTCTGCGTAAGACAGGTGCAACGATTCGACAATGGGTTCTAGATGCCCCTTTCCCAGAATCACTAGAGCAAGACATCCGTGATAACTACCGTGAGCTAATCGAAGACAACGAAGAATTGTCTGTAGCTGTACGTTCATCTGCAACGGCGGAAGACCTTCCAGATGCTTCTTTCGCAGGCCAACAAGAGACCTTCCTTAACGTGAAAGGTATCGATGCGGTACTAGAGGCGACTAAGCACGTTTATGCGTCACTGTTTAACGACCGTGCTATCTCTTACCGTGTACACCAAGGCTTTGATCACCGCGGCATTTCATTATCTGCGGGTATTCAACGCATGGTTCGTTCAGACAAAGCATCTTCAGGAGTGATGTTTACCCTTGATACAGAGTCAGGCTTCGACCAAGTCGTATTCATCACCTCTTCTTGGGGCCTAGGTGAAATGGTTGTTCAAGGTGCTGTGAACCCAGATGAGTTCTACGTACACAAGCCAATGTTAGAAGCAGGCCACCAGCCGATCGTGAAAAAGACCTTTGGTTCTAAGTTGATCAAGATGATCTACTCAACCAACCAAGAGATCGGTAAGCAAGTCGACATCATTGATACGGATGAGCAAGAGCGTAACCAGTTCTCACTGAACGACGAAGAGATCAAAGAGCTAGCAAAACAAGCGATGATCATCGAGAAGCACTACCAACGTCCGATGGACATTGAATGGGCGAAAGATGGCATCGATGGCAAGCTTTACATTGTTCAAGCTCGTCCAGAGACGGTATGTTCTCAAAGCGACCAAAACGTTATCGAGCGTTACGAGCTAAATAACAAGGCAGATGTACTCGTTGAAGGCCGTGCTATCGGTCAACGCATCGGCTCTGGTCCAGTGCGTTTAGTTGACTCTCTAGACCAAATGTCACTGGTTCAAGAAGGCGACGTGTTAGTAACAGATATGACAGACCCAGATTGGGAACCTGTTATGAAGAAGGCCTCTGCGATTGTTACCAACCGTGGCGGTCGTACTTGTCACGCAGCAATCATCGCTCGTGAGTTAGGCATCCCTGCAATCGTTGGCTGTGGCAGCGCAACAAGCAACCTTGAAGATGGCGCGACTGTAACAGTGTCGTGTTCTGAAGGTGAAACCGGTTATGTCTACCAAGGTGAATTAGAGTTCGAAATCAAACGTTCTGAAGTTGATGAGCTACCATTGCTACCAACTAAAGTGATGATGAATGTGGGTAACCCAGATCGTGCTTTCGATTTCGCGCAGATTCCAAACGAAGGTGTGGGCCTTGCTCGTCTCGAGTTCATCATCAATAAAATGATTGGTATTCACCCGAAAGCGCTGCTTAACTTTGACGCTCAGTCTGACGAGCTTAAAGCTGAAATCACACAGCGTATTCGTGGTTACAAAGATCCTATCGATTTTTACGTAAGCAAACTAACAGAGGGCATCGCGACCATCGCTTCTGCATTCTGGCCTAAGCGTGTGATCGTACGTATGTCTGACTTCAAGTCGAACGAATACAGCAACCTAGTTGGCGGTAAAGAGTTCGAACCACATGAAGAGAACCCAATGCTGGGCTTCCGTGGTGCATCTCGTTACATCTCGCCTGTATTCGAAGACTGTTTCGAGCTAGAAACTCAAGCGATCAAACGTGTTCGCAACGAAATGGGTCTTAAGAACGTTGAAATCATGATTCCATTCGTTCGCACACCAAGTGAAGCAGCTTCGGTTATCGACATTCTGGCTAAATTCGACCTTCGCCGTGGCGACCAAGGTCTGAAAGTCATCATGATGTGTGAGCTGCCATCAAATGCGATTTTGGCTGAAGAGTTCTTGAAGTACTTCGATGGATTCTCTATCGGTTCAAACGATATGACTCAGCTAACGCTTGGTCTAGACCGTGACTCGGGTGATGTTGCACACCTATTCGATGAGCGTAACCCAGCTGTGAAAGCAATGCTGAAAATGGCTATCGATGCTGCGACCAAAGCCGGCAAGTACGTAGGTATTTGTGGTCAAGGTCCATCTGACCATGATGACCTAGCAGAGTGGTTAATGGAACAAGGCATCAGCTCTGTATCCCTAAACCCAGATACGGTTATCGATACGTGGTTGAAGCTAGGCAACGTTGCTAGCAAGTAATCTTCACTAATCGAAATATGAATAAAGCCAGTCATTACGACTGGCTTTTTTAACTATTCCAATAAGGCTCTGGCATTGTCACCTTCTTCATAGATATACAGGCTGACACGAGACAATATGGTTATCTCTTCCATGCTCACTTGGAGTGAGTTTTGACCTCTTCCAAGGTTCGCCCTCAAGCGATCGACAAGCTCCTGCACGGCTATCAAATCATCTCTCGCTTTCGGTACTCGCGTCTTCATGAAATTAAACCATTTTTCACTCATATTACGGTTTATCTTAGCGAGCACTTCGCTATTAGTAATAGTAAATGCCTTATCTAGATTACCGCCATCACGAAGAATATCGTAAATAATATGACCATTTTTCTTCGCTACCATCATGTTCCGAGTATTAAGCTGTAGCTCACCAATATGTCCATTCGCCATCTTTAAAAAGAACTTAATATCTTTGTAGCCAGCATCGGTTGCACCGCAGTTGAACTTAGCGTTGTCACCTTGGCTCGTACCGTAGCGATCTTTCATTGCTGATTGGTGGTGCTTCAGTTCAACAAATTCTTTGGTAAGAATGATCATCGCCTTTGCTACGATCATATCGTCCATATTCTCAAACACGATCGTCATGCGTGCCGCATCTTTAAGATCACCGATGTCGTAATGACGTTTACGATTAGTGATCTTATCTAGCGCACCGTGGAAGTCTTTTACACCTAAATAAGCGCCGGGAGGTTGCTTGAGCGTGCCATTACATACTGAAGCCACTTTCACTGAGAACTCTCTGAGGGCCTCTTGCGCTTCAACGGTTTCCATAAACATCATGAAGAGTTGTTTCTTCTTGAGCGTTGCGTTGGCAACTTGATTTCGAGAGCCAAAATCGAGGTTCCCATTTACTAGCTTCTGGCTTGATGTTTCATCCAGATAGTTATGGATCTTCTCTTTCTGCGTCATGATGTCGAGAATCACCTGGTCTTGCTTTTTATTCGCTTCATTCAGGTAATCGAAGTTTCCACCTTGTGCTTCAATGCTTGTAGCTTCTGTTGGTAGTCTTTGACGTTAACCAATCGAAAGCCCTGAGACATAATGCCTTGCTGATTTATCTTGGCGAGCATCTTAGCCTTATTCTTCCTAACTTGCTCTTGGCTAATCTGAATTTCTTCTGTGGTCGGCATATCTTAGTTCCCTCTCCAATATGCAGTTCATTTTGTACTGTCGGGTTCGCACTCCTTTTTCCTTTAACGATATTAGTTTATGGATTTGATAATTACATTAGCCAGAAAGGGTAACCCTATAAAATAAATAAAGTTTGAGAGGTTGTTCCATAAAGTCACAGAACAAAATGCGCCAATCCTATCAACCTCAGGGTTAAGGAATATAACGAGATCCGGCAACAATGATTGGTATCGTGCTGACCTTACGTTATCCTTTACACAATTCTTCACAGCTCTGCGCTACCGCTGTGAGTCTATCTTTAAGACCAAAAAGAGTAATATGAATTCTACTACCGTAACTCCCTCGCCTTCGCTTGGCCGACAACTCTATACCATGACGTGGCCAATGCTGTTTGGGGTGCTTTCTCTAATGAGCTTCCAACTTGTAGACAGTGCCTTCATTGGCCAGCTCGGCGTTCTGCCGCTTGCTGTTCAAGGTTTCACGCTACCTATTCAGATGATCATCATCGGAATTCAAGTCGGGTTGGGCATCGCGACCACAGCAGTCATTGCACGTGCCATTGGTGCTAACGAAATGCGCTACGCTAAGCAGCTAGGTGGGCTTGTGATCGCAATGGGAAGTGTGAGTGTCGCACTTTTTTCAGTCATCATTTATCTGCTTCGTGGCCCAATTTTAGAACTACTCGATGCGCCAGCAAGCGTATTGCCGATCATTGACTCTTACTGGATCTATTGGCTAATCAGCTCTTGGACAGGTGCGTTACTCTACTTTTACTACAGTGTGTGTCGTGCCAACGGTAATACTATGCTGCCCGGCTCGATGATGATCGCGACCAGCATCATTAACTTAATATTGGACCCAATCTTCATCTTTACGCTCGACATGGGCATCAACGGTGCAGCGATTGCGACAATTTTAGCGTTCGGTGCGGGCATCTTTATCGTGGCGCCCAAAGTAACCAAGAAACATTGGATGACGTTCGACTGGCACGATCTTGATATCGGCAAGAGTGTTCGCTCGATTGGCAACATCATGGGTCCTGCGATGGTGAGCCAATTGCTGCCACCTGTATCCTCTATGTTGGCGACTAAACTGCTGGCAGGCTACGGTACGGCTGCCGTTGCGGCTTGGGCGCTGGGTTCTCGTTTTGAATTTTTCTCGATTGTAGCGGTGCTTGCCTTAACCATGTCGATGCCACCAATGGTTGGTCGCATGTTGGGAGAAAAGAACCTGACTGATATTCGCAGTTTAATCAAGATTGCCGCAACCTTTGTACTTGGCTTTCAAGTCGTAATTGCGCTCGTTACGTGGGTATTCTCAAGTGGATTAGCAGGATTGATGACGAGCGACAGTGAAGTGACCACAATCCTAAATTATCACCTCTTGATTGTCCCAATCAGCCTTGGTCCTCTGGGAATCTGCATGCTGATGGTGTCGGTTTCGAACGCCCTAGGTAAGTCTTACACCGCATTAACGATTTCAGCACTGCGTCTGTTCGCTTTCTTCTTGCCTTGTTTATGGATTGGCTCTCACCTAGCTGGAATTGAAGGCCTATTCTGGGGTGCCATGGTCGGTAATGTGTTTGCTGGAACCTGCGCATGGTTCATGTACCAACGTGCTTTAGGCCAAGTTGACGCTAAACTTGCCAGCTAACCCGTGAGCAAGCTTTTAGCTGATATTTGTTAAATACAAAAAAAGCAGCCACTTAGGCTGCTTTTTCGTTATCCAAGTTCTGATTTACTATCCTTCCGCTGACTATCCTTTTTTAATGCAGTCTCATCGATTAAGCCTTCATTCCCACCGAAAAAGAATGCCGACCGGTCATCATTTCAGTCTCAGAATTACTGGCTAGATTTCCGCATATAAGAAACATCCATCGAACCGATTTTTATGCCCCCTTTAGAACTTGTCCTAGATCATTAAAGTGTTCAAAAATGCAATCTTTGGTTTTAAATATTTAAACTTTGATGAAGTTTAAGAAATTAAACCATATTGAAGATGGTTTGGTGATCCTGTTCAAATTTCACTCCTAATTTAGGTTAAATTTCCTTTATTTGTTGGTGTTTTAGACGGTTTTTATCGGTTTACAGAAGTTTACTGCATCTTGTTCAAATACCACCAAAGGAGTAGATTTCAGTCATCGAGTTCAAAAATGTAAACCGAAACTATGAATGTAAAACAAGTTAGATTCACCGATGAAGATAGAGAATGTTTAAGCAACTACTTTCGCTTAGCAGACACACTCGCTGATTTGATTGGCCCCTACTGTGAAGTAGTCATTCATTCATTTGAAAGCTTAGAAAACTCGGTCGTGAAAATCGTCAATGGTCATCACACAGGTCGTGAAATTGGCTCTCCAATCACA
Source organism: Vibrio sp. IB15 (assembly GCF_016406055.1). Classification (NCBI taxonomy): domain Bacteria; kingdom Pseudomonadati; phylum Pseudomonadota; class Gammaproteobacteria; order Vibrionales; family Vibrionaceae; genus Vibrio; species Vibrio sp. IB15. The sequence goes on along the minus strand of NZ_JAEFCE010000068.1, from coordinate 3,955 downwards.
GATCTCGGTTTACGTATGTGGAGCACCTTCGAGAAAACTGGCGAAGTTTCTCCAAAGAGCTACTTCACTAATGCAGCAGATGGTTCCCTACTAAAATCAACCACCTGTGTGCTAGCTGGTCCACAGCAAAAGCCGATTGGCATGCTGTGTATCAACATGAACTTATCCTTCCCATTCCCTGAAATCGTTAAAACGTTAATGCCAACGTGCAACGTGTCTCAAACACGAGTCAGTGAGACTTTCAGCAAAAGTGCAAACGATGTGATTCAACAAGCACTGACTGCTGCAATAAAAGAAGTGGAACAAGACGAAACGATTTCCTGCAAAAGTCGCAACAAAGCCATCATTCGTTGTTTGTTTGATAACGGCGTATTTGAGCTAAAAGAGACGACGACACAAGTATCAGAACAGCTTGGGATCAGCCGTCAGGCGGTTTACAAGTTTATCCGTGAATTTAAATCAGAATAAAACCAATAATTTAGGAGTTACATCGTGAAACAGATCATTGCCACTGAACAAGCACCAGCAGCTATCGGGCCGTACTCACAAGGTACGTCTTACGGCGAAATGGTTTATACCTCAGGTCAACTACCTCTTGTTCCAGAAACCGTGCAGTTTGTTGAGGGCGGTATTAAAGAGCAAGCTCGCCAGTCTCTTGAAAATTTGAAGGCTGTTTTAGAAGCAAGCGGAGCTGGGCTAGACACTGTATTGAAGACAACCTGCTTCCTTTCAGACATGGAGAACTTCGTTGCGTTTAACGAAGTGTACACCGAAGTATTTGGCACAGAGAACGCACCTGCTCGTTCTTGTGTAGAAGCAGCAAGACTACCAAAAGACGCACTGGTTGAAGTTGAAGCCATCGCATACAAAAAATAACCGACTTAGGTATTAATGGGTATCATAGGAGATTCTCATGAGCGTTTCATTTATTGGATTAAGCATACTATTCTTTGGGTTCTACGCACTGTTGTCGAACTTCAAAAAGCAAAAGAAAAGTTTTAACTTCCGCGTACTCAGTGCGCTTGCTGCCGGCTTGTTATTTGGTGGTGCAATTCAACTGGTTTTCGGTGTTGGCAACGCTGCAACAGCTGGCTTCGCTGAGCTGATTTCAGTGTTCGGTAAAGGTTACATCAAACTTCTACAAATGATCGTTATCCCGCTAGTATTCGTGGCGATGATCTCTTCGATCATGAACGTTGAAGGCGGCGGCGCGCTATCTCGTATCGCACCAAAAATCATCGGTATTCTACTTTTCACTTGTGCAATCTCAGCAGCCGTTGGTATCGCGAGTATTTACCTATTTGGCATCGATGCAAACGCGCTAGTCAGCACAATCGGCACCAACAGTGCAATTGAAGCACGCGGCGATTCATTGGTAGCAACACAAGATGCAATGGCGAGTAGCGGTCTGTCTGGAATGGCGCTGTCTATCATCCCAACCAACATCTTTGACATGCTAACAGGCTCAGAACGTACCTCGACACTATCTACAGTATTGTTCGGTATGTTCCTTGGTTACTGCATCCTACAAGTGAAAAACCGTAAACCTGAGAAAGTGCAAAACTTCGTTGATTTCATCAACTCTGCAAAAGAAGTGGTGCTTTCAATGGTTCGTGAAATCCTGAAGCTAACGCCTTACGGTGTATTTGCTCTGATGACCACGTTCATGATGACGAATGATCTATTCGCACTCGCTGAAATGGGTCGCTTCTTGCTAGCGAGCTACGTGGCAATCGGCGTGATGTTCGGTATCCACTTCGTGATGGTATCGATGTTCGGCTTGTCTCCGGCTAAGTTCATGAAGAAAATCTGGCCGGTACTAGTGTTCGGTTTCGGTTCTCGCTCAAGCATGGCTGCTATCCCGCTAAACGTTGAAACACAAACTCAACGCCTAGGGGTAGACGAAGAAACAGCAAACATGTCAGCGACATTTGGTACCAGTATCGGTCAGAACGGTTGTGCGGGTATCTACCCTGCAATGCTAGCTATCATGGCGGCACAAGTGATGGGCATGCCAGTTGACCTAGGCTTCATCCTACAACTGATTGCTGTTATCGCGATTGCTTCATTCGGTATCGCTGGTGTTGGTGGCGGTGCAACGTTCGCAGCAGTAGCAGTACTGACCATCATGGGCCTAGACATCACAGTAGTAGCGATTCTGGTGTCTATCGAAGCACTGATTGATATGGCTCGTACAGCGCTAAACATCTCAGGCTCTATGTTGTCTGGTGTTCTAACAGCTAAGAAAAACGGCTCGCTAAACACAGAACAATACGACGCTGACGTTACAGCGACAATAGCAAAAGAAGCAGCAGTATAATTCTCAAACTTAATTAAGGGCACTCCGCGTGAGTGCTCTTCTGTTTTTCCTGAGTTCAGGTTATTTAGGTAATAAATATGAAAGTTGTTGTTATAGGCGGTAGCGCCGCAGGTATGAGTTTCGCAGCAAAGTACAAACGTAATCAGCCATCAGACGAAGTCATCGTATTAGATAAGCGCAGTTACATCTCTTTTGGAGCCTGTGGCTTACCTTACTTTGCAGGCGGCATGTTTGATGATACCGAGCGAATGATCTCTCGTACGCCAGAACAAGCAATCAAATCTGGTTTAGATGTACGCGTAGAGACAGAAATGGTGTCGTTCGACCGTACTGAAAAACATATTACAGTGCGTCACCAAAACGTAGAGAGCACCATAAATTACGATATGTTGGTCATTGCGACAGGCGCACGTCCGATCGTTCCCTCATTCGGTGAATTCAATCCGGAACACGTATACACACTAACAAGCATGGAAGATGGTTTAGCAGTAAAAGAAGCGCTTAAAGATGATCGTAAACAACGCGTGTGCGTCATTGGCGCAGGCTTTATCGGGCTGGAAGTCTTTGATGCGGCACATGGCTTAGATAAGCACGTGACGATCATCGAACGTGAACAGCACATCATGAGCCGTCAGTTCAGTCCAGAAATCATTGAAATCGTCGAAGGTGCTATTCGGGAATCAGGTGCAGATCTTAAAACAGGTTGCAGCGTGTCAGCTATTCGTGATGCTGATCAAGGTGGTTACATCGTTGAAACCGATAACGGCAATGTCGAAGCTGATATCGTTATCCTGTCACTCGGTTTCAAACCAAATACTGAAGCATTCGAACTAGCAAAAGCAGCAAATGGCGCGTTATTGGTAAATGAATATGGCGCTACTGAAGACGCTTATATCCATGCAGTCGGTGACTGTGCCGTTGTCCATCATATGGCGCTAGGCAAACCCGTTTATGTTCCTCTAGCAACCACTGCCAACAAACAAGCGCGTATGATGGCGGACAAGTTAGCAGGCAAAGATACTTACATGTCAGGCTTCTTAGGTTCATCTTGTTTGAAAGTGCTCGACTACGAACTGGCATGTACTGGCGTGAATGAACCTCTGGCAACAGAACATAGATTGGATGTGAAAGTATCAACGATTTCAGATAAGAACCAAACCGATTACTACCCTGGCCAAGAAGACATTAAGGTGAAGTTGGTTTATCACCCAGAGACCAAGGTTCTTTTAGGTGGTGAGATAGTAGGTAAGAAAGGAGCGGTTGGCCGTATTAACGCGCTAGCCGTTGCAATCACCGCGAAGATGACAACTCAACAACTAGGCTATATGGATTTCTGTTACGCACCACCATTCACCCGCACATGGGATGCGCTGAACGTGGCTGGTAACGTCGCCAAATAGGCCTTACTAGTCGCAAAGACATACAACTAAAACATCAAAGCAGAGCCTGAGCGCTCTGCTTTTTTATAGCCTCAACTCTACGAAGCTTACAGCTAGATAAAATAGCTATTTATCTAATGTAATTGAGCTTTCTTTTACCAAATTCAAAACGTAAAAAAGCCCGCTGATTTCTCAGCGGGCTTTCTAATGGTGGTGGAGGGATAGGGATTTGAACCCTAGAACCGCTATTAACGGT
>NZ_JAEFCE010000067.1:0-26442 GCF_016406055.1 Vibrio sp. IB15 | reverse complement strand
AGAGTCAAGCACATGGGACAGGCATGTCTTCGCTCTGAATTAAGCAACAAAGCCATATAGTTTCGGCAAGATACAGAAAATGGCGCAATGTGTGAGTGAGTCGTCATCTTGTTGAGCGGTTTCTTCCCCGCCGCCTTAGCTTTTGGGTTACAGAACTGTCGATAGCATGATGATTAAGCCGCAGTATCGGCGAGTCTCGTGCTGATGAATTTACAGCACAACATTCAATTTTCGAGAGATGGTATGTGAAACTGATCGTTTAATCAATCAGTATTTCATACTTAAAATCAAATTATTTTATTGATATTTCTAACACTTCAACGCCGCGTGTAACGGTTCATTTTTGGTGGCACAAAGTCTTGTTACTCGTCCACTTGGCTTAGATTTGCTATGCCGTTACATCGCCGCTTTCAACATGCTGGCTGACCTTATCATTTATCCTTGTAAATTCAATGGTCTTTATCTACCTGAATTCTATACCTAAACCGCCGCAGCCATGAAGCCTTTTGTGCACTGATAATTTTTGTCATCACGATTAATTTCATGGTCCTTAGTGCTCGGTTAATCCTGCTAAGTACAGTGTCAAACGTTTTGAAGCGCTAGCTTGGCTACAAACATTACTGGCAGCAAAAGCACCGCGTGTTATGAATCGATGATGGATGTGACTGAGACGAGTAATACACTCAACTACTCACGTTATGAGCCGCACAGATTCAGCACTAAATACCATGTGTTGTGAATCAATCTTGATCGACGACTCCACACATTAAGCCAATAGCCCCCCCCCACCACCAGCGAATCCCCCATAGAACGGATAAATCAAAAGTCATCAACAGGTTTAGCTGCGTAAAAAATGACGCAGTGAGAACGCAGGCACCAAAAAATCTCACAACCGAGCAAAGAGCTAGTTAGGAGCGTATAGCCCAATAAAACCGGAGGCTTTCACCGTTTTTGCGCATGGTAAAACAAACACAAAACAACAAAAATTTATTGTTATTCGATAATTTTTTGTTGATCTACAAATATTCCGATGTATATTAGCCCCTCAACACCAACCCTAAACTCTTACGAGGTATACAATGAAAAAGGCTTTACTGTTTCTTGCTCTTGGTTCTATTTCTGTTTTCGCTCACGCTAAAGCAACACAAAATTCCGACCAGATGCTTGCCCAAATCGATAACGTTATTGTTTACGCAGGTGAAAATGTAGACAGCTCAGAAGAGGTATATGAAACGATCAATTCAGCTAACTCTACTGGGTTCGAAAACTGCGCGGTTTATTTACCGGAGGGGGAATTAGAGGCCAGCACGACGATCACTTTACGCCGCACTGAAGGTGGCTTTATGTTGGAGTGTGGCTCTAATTAGAGCTGACGAATAAAAATACCGACCTTTAGGGTCGGTATTTATTCATTTATTGTCTTAGATGCCTATGTTGCGGCATTTAAAGCGAGTGACTGAGCAAACTCTCGCATGTGCCTTGCGTTGTCTGCTTTTTCTGCATCACCACATGCTTTTCCGTAGTATTGAATGTTTGGCGAGGAATACACGGGCAATACTTTTTCAGCGTAGGTCATCACGGTGCCCGCTTCCCGGCACAAAGCGCCGAAAGAGTAAGGTTTTATATAATCATGGTTTTCTTGTAGCAACATACCTTTGAGCCAGTGATCGGGAGTGTCGTTGTGCCAAGCCCAAGCCAAATGACCGAGTTCATGCTCAAGTACCCCTACCTCTGCTGCAGATGACAGCACTAAAAAGCTACGGCTTAAATTCAGATCAACCGTACCAAAGGTTCCGTCGTCTGAGAACTCGTGGTCTTCAGGAAGAATCAGTGCATAGTAGCTTCCCTCTCGCTGCATGGGTTCCAACACCTCGTCACCAACCAGCTTAACTAACTGTTTGTGCAGCTTGCTACTTTCCGCATCTTGGAAACCGGAAAGGTCGATTCTCGTGATGCCTGATAATGCTCGCTCCATTGGTATGCATGAGTTTTGAAGAACAAGATTAGAGTAGCCTATCATCTTCTGAATTTTTGACTCGCTCATCGATACGTCAGTAAAGAAGTGAACGGGAGTTTCGACTTTTTCACCCATATCACAAGGGGCAAGGGTCAGTTCTTCGCCTCTGTGTTTGCCAACGAAAAAGAGTGCTACAACGCCCAGTAAAGAGCCGCCAACCACGAGGTTTTTCTTCATTATATTCCTTTATTGCCTTATCGCTTTATTACTTACTTTTTATAGCTTCGGTGCTTACTATTTATTGCTTGTGTGCTTAGTGCTTAGTGCTTAGTGCTTAGTGCTTTATCAAACCATGTTTCGATGAGGGCAAGAGCGTTACACTGCTGCCATCAGTGTCTTGGTTATGCTGGTTGCATGAACCCATTAAGCTAACGCTTTTTCCATAGACAAGTGCACAATGCCCGCTTCCATGAACTCTTCTCCAAAAGGCGTGAAGCCCAGCTTGGTATAGAAGTCGATGGCTTGCTTTTGTGAGCCAAGATACACGCGCTGGTAACCGCTCTTCTTCGCTTCATCGATGAGCGATAAAACAATCTTCGAGCCAAGCCCCTGTCCTCTAAAATCTCTCATGATGGCAATACGACCAATGTGACCGTCGCTTAAAATACGGCCTGTGCCGACAGGCTTTCCATCGACAGTCACCACGGCATGGATGGCTGAGCTGTCTAACCCATCGAACTCTATTTCAGGTGCGATAAATTGCTCGTTAATAAATACGTTCTCGCGAATAGAACGAATTGATTGTTCATTTTCACTATCAAAAGCTACATTTTTTACTTGGATCATCATTTACCTTTTGTGAACGTTAAAACTGAATGAAACACGAGAACCAAACTAAAAGCACTCGCTTGCATATGCAGCATAACTAAGGGAACGGATCAACCTATTGAAAAGCCGTGCAACATGAAAGGAGTAGTACACAAAATTGAGAAGGATAGCGACAAAACCCAACGCTGATGTGTTGAAATTCACGCGTTGGGTTTGAAGAGATAGTGGTTTATAGACCGGGTTAAGCGTGCGATTTTAGGTACTTTTTAACTTTTTTCATCGCCATTTGACGCTTTAGTGGCGACAGGTAATCAATAAATAGGTTACCCGATAAATGGTCAATTTCATGCTGCATTACGATAGCGAGAAAGTCATCGCTTTCAATGGTAATTGGCTTCCCTTCTCGGTCGAGAGCAGAAACAACCACAGACGTAAAACGCTCGACATCCGCATAATAGTCAGGCACTGATAAGCAGCCTTCTTGGCCCAAAGCTTTGTTGGAGCCACTTGCGACGACCGGGTTCACCAAGATTAACGGTTGGTCTCGGCTCTCTGAAATATCGATAACCACCACGGCCTCTTTACGACCGACCTGAGTGGATGCCAAACCGATACCATTGTCAGTGGCATAGAGTGTTTCTAACATATCGTCGATGAGTGTTTGTACCGTCGATACATCTTGCACCTCTTCCGCTTTCACTTTAAGCCTTGGGTCCGGTGCGGTAAGAATGTCTAGAACTGCCATGCTTTCCTTTGAATTTTCAATTGAATCATTACGTTGTAAAAGAGTGAACAAGATAACCCAATGTGCTTTCAGCACCAAATATGGGCGTTCTGGCTAGTCAAAATTCTTGAAGTTTACCGGCTCCTTCAACAAGTTCACCAAAGGCAAGAACAGAGGTTCTGGCAGTTCATCTAAGTCGAACCATTGCCACTGCTTACACTGATGAGGCTCCATGACTTGAGGCTCACCACGAGAACTGGTCGCGACAACATACAAGGTGACGTAGTGCTTGCCTTCTTTTTCGAATATGTCGTTGGTAAAGCCGAGCTTCTTAAAAGCGCCGACCTCTAACCCTGTCTCTTCAAGGGTTTCTCGCTGCGCGCACTCTTCAATGCTTTCACCCAGTTCAAGGTGCCCACCAGGCGTCGCCCACGTATTCGCACCATGTGAGCCAATGCGCTCGCCAAGTAGGATGCGTCCTTCCCGGAAAATGACCGCAGCCACACCTACACGTACTTGATTGTTCACTCTTTACCCCTTTAAAACACATTACTCGCTACCTGGTGAGGTATACCCTGTGGTTGTCGCGATCACTTCAAAACCACGTTTGGATACAATGGGTTTACTCATATCAGAAGCATCGATGGTAAGGTATTTAACCCCTTTCGATTTGGCTTCCTCAATGCGTTTGTTCAGTAGCAAACTGTAATAGCCTTTACCTCGAAATGCTTCGAGGGTACTTCCGCCCCAAATACCTGCAAACGGGCTACTTCCATTAAATATGATCCACGCCGAGGTCACAGGCTGGTCGTCGACATACACGACATAGATAGACACCGAATCTGGCGCCTGCTGTTTAAGGCTGACTAAGTGATTGTAATGCCATTCGAAATCACCACCCCAAACTTGCTCTTGAACTTTGATTGCATCGCGAATGCCTTTGCTGTCCGTTACCTCGGTGATTTTGCCTTCATCAAAGTGCTCGCAGGTGGCCTTAGACAAGTCCAACACCATGAATGATTCGTGCTCATCCTGCTCAAAACCATTCTCGAGCAATACTGCACTGATGTTCGTTGGTGTATCGGTAATGTACGTCTTCCACTCAAAACATAGGTCACGCTGCTTAAAGTACGCGAGTTGCTCTTTGACGATAGAGTCTGTGAGGCTTTCATCGAAGTCGAAAAAGGAGATATAGCTACCATGACGATCGTTAGATACGAACTTAGTTAGGTTGTTCTCTGTTACTTTAATACCATTGAATGAGTTAAAACGCTTTCGCTCGAACTCGTTGTACTCTTGCATTACATCCGTTGTATTCATAATTTTCTCTTGGTAGATAGCCCTATGTCTCGTCTTTGCACCATACACTTCGTACGCCAACAGAGCGAAAACCGATCGATTTACAATTTTTGCTACTGGTGCTGTTTGGCATTACGTCGGTTAAAAGTACCTTGGCCCCTAAGGCGATAGCATCTTCGATTCGAGCTCTTAATAGAGCCGTTTGGCATCCCTTTGAACGATAGCGCTCTTGTGTATACGCATTGGCAAGTATGGCGTGTTCGTTGTTGATGAAACTCGTCGCCCAAGCGCACGGTTTACCCTCTATTTTCGCAACGTAACAACGGAAAGTACCCGTGCAATAGAGCGCGCGTTTCTGCTGCCAAATCTCGTCTGAACACTCTAAACCGGATGTTTTAAGCAAAGCCAAAAACTCATCGGCATTATCTTGCGTCCATCGCTCAATCGTGACTTTACCGACATCGCTCAATGGTTCTACGCTGGATGTTTCTGCAATCAATGGTTCTGCGCTTGATTTTTCAGTACTCGGCTTTTCTACATAGCCTTCTGCGGATAACTCAAGAAACTCATGCTCAAAAGCAGGCACAAACTGATGTTTCGATAGCCATGATTTCAGGTCTGTTGTTAAAGCGTTAGGCGCAATAGAAATCTCAGGTGAGATACCATCTGCAAATAGCTTGAGGTCCGCCTCTAAGCTCGCGGAGTTGCAAACCCCATCAATGAGGATCTGGTTGTCGTACTTACGTGTTTTATCGATAAAAACAGTGAAGCCATCATCTTCAATTGAAATCAGTTCACTGGCTAAATCGGTTGAAAGGGTTCGCTCGTTATTAAAATAAAAGTATGCGTTATATGCGTCTTTAAGTGCTTTAACTTGCATTGTTTTCCTTAACTTAATGGAAACAAAAAGCTCTGTAGGGCCAAAACAACATACGATTAAGTGCTGCTTGTTTTGAATGGTACAGAGCCGATAGGAATACTCGATTGTTACAGGTTTACTTTTAGTGTACCTGACGAGTCCGCGACTAACTTTATTGTTCTAATCACGGCTTGCTTAGAAAGTGGACTGTATAAATGTGGGTAAAGTGCCCCATCATCTTCAGCCCCTACAGGAGGCTCATCTCTTAAGTCTTTAGCAATCACGCTTTTGTCGATTTCTAGAAGATATGATTGTGCCACTCCCACAAAGAAACAATCTACAATTTTTTGCAGTTGCTCTTCATAAGCAAGGTGGATAAAGCCTTCGTCCTTCAAGGAGGCGGGTTCATAGGTTTCTGTGCTTTTGTATTCTTTGTAATCACTTTCGGTCAGTAAGTGGTATAGCATTTTTATTGATCCTACTTTCTTAGACTTTGAGTCTACTTAAGCCGTCTAGCGGCCACCAAAGTACCTTCAAAGATCGAACTCAGAGTTATAGATTTTGAAAACATTGACTAAAGGTTCCTCCCAGCCGAGGGACACTCTAAGCTGATCAACAATTGGTTTCACTTGGCTCTTTGCCACGTTGATTTCAATTTTTAATAATGGATAATTTTCGACTTTGCCTTTGCTTCCAAACACAGGCGTAGATCCATCAAGCGCTCGGTGAGACCCGGTAACTGACCCGATAGCCCAACAGTGGTCATAGTTTCCAATCCTGTCGACACCGGACTCATGTAAAGTGCTAAGAACTCGCTCTTGTTGTTCAGGCGTACAGAAAATCTCAAGTTTGTACATCTAATTTAAACTCCAAAATACCGTGTGTTTTGAATCACTCGGAGACCTCGCGAGGTGTTTTACAGCTTTCTAACACTGCAAAACTATTCTAACCACAAAGCCTAAAATTTCAGGTGTTGAGCTATGCTCTAAACCTTGTTGATAGGTTTGCGGTCATTCACCTAATGACTCCCAATCTGTTAGGTTTAACTGCTTCCTTCTTATGGCGTAGAAGATTGACATAAGCAAGCCAAACAAAGCCCCGCATTGCAATGAGTTATAGGCAGCTTCTAGCATAGATATCCCAATCTCATTCCACTCAAAAAACCATTCAAAACCCCACCATATAGGAGCGACATAGGCCAAACAAAACACAAAATTTGAGAAGAAACCTTGATAATAAGGTGGTCGTATGCGAAATCCAAGCGATCGCTGCACGTTGACCCTGTTTATAATTAAAATAGTTCGGCTACTAATAGCAACAGCTATTAAATTGACAATTAAGTCATTTAATAACAATATCTTAGCAAGAAAGTCGCATCATACATGACGAGAAACAGAAGTATTCCTAATAACTATAATTAAATGTAGAAATCGTATGAATATGTGTATTACTTATCATTTTATCCATATACATCCTCGCCCAGACGGGATAGTTGATTTTAGGTTTGTGTGTGACGCGATGATGGATAAACGACGTGAGGCTCGATAGATAAAAACTAGCGTTGCCGTGGCGAATGGAAAAACGCCGACAGAGTTGTCGGCGTTTAATGATCGATCTGACTAGTCTTAAAAACAATGAATGAACTCACTCCAAGCTCTTCGGTTTTTCTCCGAGGTGTTGAGTGAACCTTAACAAATAACCATCCGGATCTTGAAGAAGAAGCTCACGCTCCCCAGACAACTTTTCACCAATGTCATACCAAGTTTCTTTCAGCTCACGAAACAGGGGCACTTTGTGGGTTTGGAGACGTTTTACTAGAGGTTCTAAGTCACTTAATTCAATCTGAAAGTTCACACCTCGCCCCAAGGGAGCCTCAAGCTCGCCAGTGATCCATCCTTCATCACTGATTTGCTCTAACATCATGTGCACATGCTCTTGTTCGAGATACACAAAATCAGGACTTTCACGCTTGATGCGAATAGAAAAACCAAGTACATCAACATAGAAGGCAAGTGAGCGCTCAAAGTTGCTAACAGATAGTTCAGGAACCATCGGATTCCAATAGTTTTCCATACGTACTTCCTTGTTTTAAGGCTCTTGTTGACTGAGTTTTTTCAGAAAGCCTTGCTTAACTTCTGGCCACTCTGAGTCAATAATTGAATACACTACCGTATCTCTTATCGATCCATCCTTTAAGATCTGATGATTACGCAAGATACCGTCGAGGTTTGCTCCAAGTCCTTCAATCGCTTTTCGAGAGACGGTATTCCCAATATGAGTGCGAAACTCGACAGCAATAGCTTCATAGTGCTCAAACAATTGCCGTAGCAAAAGGTATTTACACTCTTTATTTATCAATGTTCCCCTAGCCGAATTTGAATACCAGGTATAACCAATTAACGCTCGTCTGTTTGGCCTATCAACGCCATAGTAACGGGTAGTCCCTACGACTTGATTGGTGGCTTTCACTCGCACCGCATAAGCTATATTACCGAGTACCATTTGAGCGATAGCATCAACAACGTATTGCTCCATTTTTTCTGGACTCGGGACATTAGCGAACCATAGCTTCCAATGCTCTCCGTCTTTCACGGCCTCGATTAGTTCAGGTACATGCCCTAGATTCAATGGCTCAAGAACAACATTGTCTCCTTCAATCCGGCTTTGCTCTATCCACATAACGCTCAATTCTCCTTTAATCGTTAACACTGTGTGAGAGGTGATTTATTGCTTTTTGTGCTCTGCCCTACTGCTTAGGGAACGCCAACAGTACTTAATTTGAAACCTAATCAGAGGCTGATTGATAGACGTTGTTTTCGATCAACGCTCCTGAAAACTCAAATGTAAGTGAACCTATTCGACTAAAACCTAAATGTTCATAAAAGCCATTGGATTCATTTTTAACCCACGTGTACAACCAATATTGGCGACCAAACTGGTCCTCCACGCTTTTTAACAGCTTTTTGCCCACACCTTTGCCTTTAAAAAGGCCATCTACATAGAGCTTTTCAACCTCAAAACCACTTTCAGGCGTTTGATAATTCGATTCGAGATTAACCATTACATAACCATGTAGAATCTCATTCTTTTCACTAACCAAAACGCGGTATTTAGTGTTATTCAGTATTTCCAGGAAATAGTCTGCCGTGAACGTAGACAGTACATAGTCTGCATATTCGGTTTTTATTCCTTCTTGAGCGTATGTATCTAGCCAGACTCTAATAGACAGTAGCGCTAATTTTGCACAGTCGCCTTTTGTCGCTTCCCTAACCATGCCCCCTCCATGACTCACGATTTGATAAAGAGTGATTATGAGAATTTTCCCTAACACGCCCTACTAAACACTCCAACCAATGCTTAGCTAAGCCACTCTTTAATATGATAATTTTACTAAAAGCACACATCATACAGGATAAAAATCAGGAGCGTTTCCGATTGCCCCAAACCAAACTCGTAAATAATGTGAATGTGTGTGTCGCTTATCAATTATCCACACACGTCTTTATCTCTGTATCAATAGCTAGTTCTAAGTTTCATGAAGCGTAAAAGCAGGTGAACGACGTGAGGCTCGATAGATAAAAACTAGCGTTGCCGTGAAGAATGGAAAAACGCCGACAAAGTTATCGGCGTTTGGTTATTTACCTAGCTAAATTACTACTGTTTATAAAACTAGTATTTTCTACGATTAATAGTGAAGGTAACTTTTGCGTCTCCGGTTACAACATTGAAATAATCAAGTTTTCCAGTACAAATCGCACGATCTCGGTAGCTTCTGCTCTCATTCTCTGCGATTACTTTTTGAGGCAACATAGTGCCTGTTCGCGGGTCGATTAAAGCAACAAAACGGAAATGACAGCGCGGTGCGTCATAGACTGAACTATCACTATACTGATATTCAAAATCAACCAAGCGAACTACATTGGGATAATTGCTAGAGACATTAAAACGGTCACTTGATTTAGCGATAATGGTGTCTTGAGGGTTTGGTGAGTATCTAGATGTTTGATAGTCTTTACTGGTTAATTCTACATCATAGATTCTAGATTCATTCTTAACCTCAACGGCAATATTAGCGAATGCAGAAGAACTTAAAAGTAAGGCTGAAGCAACAATTGCTCTTTTGAACATGGATTTGTCCTTTATATTATTGTTTTAATGATGACTTTTTAATTATTAATAAGTCTTAGATAAATACCCATCTTTTACGTCACACAGGGGAGATCTTCGTCAGAATTTAATTCTAACTTAATTAAGTGTTTATAGAGAATAGGCAGCTAAGGCATGACGGAAAAATTAGGTTCTCTGATACAAGAACCCAAATATATCCGCCTCACCAAATTTAAGTTTTATATTATTTTTCTAGATGATAGAACTAAGATATTTTTTTAATACAGGAATTTAACCCCACCTTTCTTGGTTTATTTTTAAATTTAGGTTTTAGCCCCTATCATAACCTAATTATTTAGGCTGTTTACCACCCTTGTTATGCCTCATTTCCTAGTGGCATTTCTGCAGCATCAACATTCGTAATGTAAACTCTAAAGTAGACAATAGAGCCGAATATCAATAAAACAGGGGATAAAATTGATGTTAGTATCCCTGTCGCTACTTGTAACGTCGGGTAAACCTCTCCAATATACCCAATAACGAAATTAGGGATAAAATTAAGGCACCCCAACAACAAAGATATTTTAATCAACTTCATAGTGATACCTTTGGTATCTCGCCAACTTTTTTCCAACGCAAACAGTGGAGATTTATTATTTAGTACGGCTTCGAACTCTACGAAACTGTATCGCGCAGCTAGATACAATCCCGGGATAATCAGTGCAATCGTTCCAACTAAAACAATTAAAGAATAAATAATATAAACGATCATTAATCTGGACCAAACTCTCCAAGATACGGAGCGTTCAATATCAAACCCATTGGTAGACGAAGCCATAAAATTGATAAAAATAGCGATTAGATAAGTGTAAATAGAAGAATATACACATAGATACACCGCGTAGACCCAGAGGTTTTCTGATACATAAAATGAATGTTCAAGCCATACGCCTAAACATGACATCGTGATGATGAAACCGCCGAAAATTTTAAATATGCTTTTAAAATTTGAGCAAGTGAAATGTAAGCATTCAGATAGAAGAGTTCTCATAAACTGGTCTTTATTTAATATAATTTGAACAGGATTCATCACCCAATAAACATTGGGTACTTCCGAGGCACTTCGTAAAGCAATCTCACCACCGATTAAATTGACAAATAAGTCATTTAATAACAGTACCTTACGAAAACCCTGGCATCATACACCAGGAACAAATAGAAATATTGTATATATTTGAACGCAAATAAAGAAACAGCATGAATATGTGTGTCGCTTGTCATTTTTTATATGACTCTGCAGCCTAACCGAGGTATTCGTTCAAATTATTCATTTAGCACGATGATTGGTAAATATGATCAAGAATGTTCGTCAGAAAATAAAAACGCCGACATTATTGTCGGCGTTTTACTCTGGACCTATTTCGATAAGTATCTACTTAGCCAATGTACTCAAAAACTCGGCTTCAAACTCTTCATCAGCCTCTCGGATTAGACATCCCACCAGCCAATCGATGCTTTGATGTTCGAGCTTACTGTTCACTACGAATGCTTGCTTTACACCAAACTGATCCAACTTGGCAGAGCCGTAGTTCTTGAACGATTTATTGCCGTGGTAATGGAGTGATTTAATCGCCTCTGTATTCGGTTCTGGTAACGCATCGAGGGTATTGGCAAGCTGAATCACCAACTCCATTGGATTCTTCGATGAAGAAATACGATACAGAAAACCGCCCTCCACTCTTTGGCGAACCCAGTAATCAAACCCACTACAATCCATCACCTTGTCACTGACTAAAGCAGCTTCACTACGATAACCACACGGCTCTACCACAACAGGTGTGTGTTTAAATTCTGGTTGGCCTGAAGCTGCATCGGTATGAGGCAAGATCAGGTCACACGGCTTACTGTCTTTGGCGGTTGGCGCATTCCAGTGAATAGGCATAAACACCTGCTCACGGCGCATCTCTTTGGTCACCACTAAGCGAGCTTGGCATTCACCTTGTGCGCTGCGCACTTTCACTATCGGATTAATAGTGGCGTGGTTGAAAGCATCTGAGCCAAACTCTTCTAAACCAAGCTCTGCAACCGTATCTGGGTGCATGGCGACAAAGGGTTCTGGTGTGTGTTCACCTAAACCTGCGGCTAAGCCAGTTCGGCTCATGGTGTGCCATTGGTCTCGGATTCGACCTGTGTTCATAATAAGTGGGAATTCGACACTGGTATCGGCAATCGGCTTGTCGTGCTCAACCGCTACAAACTGCGCTTTGCCAGATTCAGTAAAGAACTCGCCATCGGTGAACATGCGCTGCTCGATGATTTCTGGTTGATATTCAAGTACTGGCCATTGCTGCGGAGTCAGTTCACCATAGCCTTTCTCATCTAACTGAGTAAGCCCGATTAAGCATAGATCGCGAGCTTTACCTGTCTCATTACCTAGGGCTGTCATCTCGCAATACTCTTTGAAGATCTCGCCTTCGTGGCGGTAATCAAACTGCTCTTTGAATCCCATTTTTTGCGCGACTTCTTTTAATATCCACCAATCAGGTTTCGCTTCTCCAGGGCTTGGTAATACGCGGCGTTGGCGTGAGATTCGACGCTCAGAGTTGGTTACGGTGCCCGACTTTTCACTCCACCCTTGCGCGGGTAGCACTACATCGGCCAAGCGAGTGGTTTCAGTATCCGCAATGCAGTCCGACACCACCACAAATGGGCACTTCTCCAAAGCGGTTTTGATTTTTTCACTATCTGGCAGGCTCACAACAGGGTTAGTAGCCATGATCCACACCGCTTTTATCTTGCCTTCATTCATGGCATCAAACAGGTCGATGGCTTTCAAGCCTGCGTGAGTGGCTAAGCTGTCGGTTTGCCAAAACTCGCTAACGGTTTGATGTGATTGTGGATCACCAAATTCAAAATGCGCGGCTAAAGTATTGGCTAGGCCGCCCACTTCACGCCCACCCATCGCATTCGGTTGGCCTGTGACCGAGAATGGGCCCATACCCGGCTTACCGATTTTTCCGGTCGCTAAATGACAGTTAATAATGGCGTTTACCTTGTCACAACCTTGTGTGGATTGGTTCACGCCTTGAGAATAGATGGTGAGCACTTTCTCTTTAGATGCGAACAACTGATAGAACTGTTCGAGTTGTTGCCCGCTAAGCCCAGTCAGTTCAGGAACGCTTTTGTTGCCCCAGCCTGACTCGGTATAGCGGTAATCTGTGGCTGTTCGAATCGCTTCTGTAAAACCTTGGGTATGATTTTCAATGTAATCAGAGTCAAGCTGGTCGTTATCATCTAAGTAAGCCAACAAACCATTGAATAGAGCGACATCGGAGCCAGATTCCAATGCCAAGTGTATATCGGCAATCTCACAGGTGTCGGTGTAGCGCGGGTCAATGACGATCACTTTCATGTCTGGGTTAGCTTGCTTGGCTGCTCTTAAGCGTTGAAACAGTACAGGGTGACACCAAGCGAGGTTTGATCCAGTGATGACGACCACTTCAGCTTGCTCTAGATCTTCATAACAAACAGGAACGGTATCAGTACCGAACGCACGTTTATGCCCAACCACGCTAGATGCCATACAAAGGCGAGAGTTACTGTCGATGTTAGCGCTACCAATAAACCCCTTCATCAGCTTGTTAGCTACATAGTAATCTTCAGTCAGTAGTTGGCCTGATACATAAAAGGCGACAGAGTCCGGGCCATGCTGTTCTATCGCTTGTTTGAACTTGTCTGCCACCAGCTGAGATGCGCTACTCCAAGGTAGAAGTTGTTGTCCGCTTGCGACTCTTTGCATCGGCTGAGTTAAACGGCCAATTGGTGTTACGGTGTCTCCCAGTGCTGCGCCCTTTGTACACAACTTGCCATAATTCGATGGGTGGTCTTTATCGCCACGCACTTCCAGTTTCCCCGAAGCAGTTGGCCTTACTTCAATGCCACAACCTACGCCACAGTAAGCACACGTTGATTTGATCCAATCCTTGTTTGAACTCATCACTCTTCCCTCGTGCAATGTTCTTTTTATTGTTTCCACCGTTCTAACAGAGCGCCTCTTACTAACCACTCTTCGCGGTGAAAATTTCTCTTTTTTAATAAAGCAATTTACGCACCACTATTCCCCCCTTTCCCAATCAAGAAAAATAACCATCAATTACAACAACTTAAAATTAAATCACTTACAGGAAATAATGTTAATCAAATGCCATCGAGAAAATATTGAGACTTTTGCACCATGTTGATCAATTTTGCACCACAAAGGCTCATTTTCATAAATATTCTCTTTCTTAAGTCTACCACTTTAGGAGTAATTGAGTCGCTTATCATTTAATTAAACCACTGATTTAAAATGTTATTTTTATTTTCCTCGATATCTATTTTTATCTGGCACCCTACTTGCTGTCCTATTTACCAACAACTCAAAATTTACAGTTTTCAGTTCATTGGAAGAACAGCACATTATCCACCAGAGAGTGGGCAGTTTTAGAAACGCTAGGAAGCCATCAAAAAAGGAATTTGCTATGAGCAAACAAAAGATTGTCGTCGTCGGTAATGGCATGGTTGGCCACAAATTTATCGACAACATCATTCAAGCTGATTCAGACCAATATGAAGTTATTACCTTCAGTGAGGAATCGCGCCTTGCCTACGACCGTGTTCAACTTACGGCCTACTTCAACGGTAAGACAGCCGACGATTTGGCTTTAACGAGTGAAGCTTATTACCAAGAAAATGGCGTTAAATACCTAATCAATGCCAAAGTCACTGAGCTCGACACCGAAAACAAAGCAGTAGTGACTGACAGTGGACACCGTGAAAGCTATGACAAACTGATTCTCGCAACAGGTTCATTCCCGTTCGTCCCCCCAATTCCGGGGAACGACCAAGAACACTGTCATGTGTACCGTACGATTGAGGATCTCGATGCGATTGAGTCATCTGGTAAACAGAGCAAATCGGGCGTGGTGATCGGTGGTGGCCTACTGGGTTTAGAAGCGGCAAACGCGGTTAAAAACCTTGGATTAGAAACCCATGTCGTAGAATTTGCGCCTCGATTAATGGCAGTTCAACTCGATGACGGCGGCGGTGCCCTGCTGAGACGTAAAATTGAAGATTTGGGCGTACAGGTTCACACCGAGAAAGCGACCTCTGAAATTGTGGCGGGTGAAAATGCTCGCTACCGCATGAACTTTGCCGATGGCACACATCTAGAAACCGACATGATCGTGTTCTCTGCAGGTATCCGCCCTCAAGATGCTCTGGCTCGTAGCTCGGACATCGCGATAGGTGAACGCGGCGGTATCGTGATTGATGATTACTGCCAAACCAACATTGATGATGTGTACGCGATTGGTGAATGTGCGCTGTGGGATAACAAGATCTTTGGCTTAGTGGCTCCGGGCTACTCAATGGCGAAAATCGCAGCAAGCCATATCCTTTCCAATGGCGAAGATGAGAGCAGCTTTACGGGTGCCGATATGAGCACCAAGCTTAAATTGCTAGGCGTAGACGTAGCCAGTATTGGTGAAGTGCATGGCAAAACCGAAGGCGCACAGTCTTACACCTACAACGATGAAATTGAACAAGTTTACAAGCGCTTAATTGTTTCTTCTGATGGCAAGAAGATCGTCGGTGCCGTGTTAGTCGGTGACGCCGAAGCCTACGGTTCGCTGCTGCAAATCAAGCAAAACGACATGCCGTTGCCAGAGAACCCATCGGTATTGATTCTGCCAAATATTGCTGACGATTCTGGCAGCGCCATGGGTGTTGAAGCGTTACCGGACAGCGCCGTGATTTGTTCATGTTTCGACGTGACCAAAGGCGACATCAAAGAAGCAGTATCAGCAGGCTGCACCACAATGGCAGCGCTGAAAGAATCGACCAACGCATCGACGGGTTGTGGTGGCTGTTCTGCCCTTGCTAAACAAGTATTAGACAGTGAATTGAGCAACTTGGGTGTGGAAGTCTCTAACGACATCTGTGAGCACTTTGCTTACTCTCGTCAAGAACTGACCGACATTATTCGCGTCAATAAAATCAAAACCTTCGATGAGCTGCTTGAGTCTCATGGTCAAGGCTTAGGCTGTACCGTTTGTAAGCCTGCGGTGGGTTCTATTCTCGCCTCTTACTGGAACGACTACATCCTGAAGGACGAACACATCGAGCTGCAAGATACCAACGACATCTACCTTGGCAACATGCAAAAAGACGGTACCTACTCTGTGGTTCCACGTATCGCCGGCGGTGAAATCACACCAGACAAATTGATTGTGCTAGGTGAAGTGGCAAAAGAATACGACCTTTACACCAAAATCACAGGCGGGCAACGTGTCGACCTATTTGGTGCACAACTCAATGAACTGCCTGCCATCTGGAAAAAACTGATTGATGCAGGCTTTGAAACTGGCCACGCCTACGGTAAATCGGTTCGTACAGTGAAGTCCTGTGTGGGTAGCACTTGGTGTCGCTACGGCGTCAACGACAGTGTTGGCCTCGCGATTAAGCTAGAGAACCGCTACAAGGGCCTACGCTCACCACACAAGATCAAATTCGCAGTATCTGGCTGTACTCGTGAATGTGCCGAAGCGCAGTCTAAAGACATTGGTGTTATTGCGACAGATAAAGGTTGGAACCTATACGTCTGTGGTAATGGCGGCATGCGCCCTCGTCATGCTGACTTATTCGCGACCGACCTCGATGAGAAAACTCTTATTCAATACATCGACCGCGTGTTGATGTTCTACACACGTACTGCTGACCGCCTACAACGCACTTCGGTTTGGATGGAGAACTTAGAAGGTGGGTTAGATTACCTCAAAGAGGTGGTGATTGAAGACAAACTCAATGTCGCCGCTGAACTTGAAGCCGACATAGCGCTCAACATCGAAAACTACCAGTGTGAATGGAAAACCACCATCGAAAACCCAGTCAAGATGAAGCGCTTCCAGCACTACATCAATAGCGATGAAATGGACTCTAGCCTGTCATTTATCAAAGAACGTGAGCAGCGCTTCCCGAAGCCTTCGGTCAACACAGACCAAGAAGCGGAACGTAATCAGGCATTAAGCAACACTCAACAAATTGAAATTACGGAAGTCTCGTAACCGGTTTGGTCGTTAGCAGATCCTTCGTTCTCGGCAATTCACTGCTAGCGGCCTTCTTTACGACCTTCTTTTTTACGACCTTTTTTAGGACACGGAACAAAATCAAAGCCTCAACAAATTGACAAGGAGACTGTCATGGAAAACTGGACCACTGTTTGCTCGCAAGAGGAACTGTCACCCAATGCGGGTGTGTGCGCCAAAGTAGCTGATCATCAAGTCGCCATCTTTTACTGCAAACGCAGTGACAAGCTTTACGGCCTTTCGAATTTCGACCCAGTAGGCAAAGCCAACGTTATGTCACGCGGCATTATTGGATCGTTAAGTGGAGAACCCTATGTGGCATCACCACTCTACAAGCAGCATTACCACCTAGAGACAGGTGCCTGTTTAGAAGAACCTGAACATGCCCTAACCCGTTTTGAAGTACGTAGGCAAGGTAACCAGATTCAAGTTCTGGCGCCAGAAGCCTTAGCGAGTTAGCTCTTAGCCTTAACTAACGAAAAGCTTTCAACTAACCAAAAGTTAGCTACCTAAAAGGTTGTACTTTCAAATTCACCCATTAACATGCCTTAGCCGCCTATAATTAACAGTCTAGGCAAGCTATGGAGTTGGCATGTGGACGGCTAGATAAATCTAGACACTTTCCATATTTAAAGGATTTAAAACATGGATAACTCAAAATTTTCGCTGTTTTCGTTTACCGGTAAGATGAAGGTCTTACACCTCAGCTGGATCGCCTTTTTCATCACCTTTGTGGTTTGGTTTAACTTCGCACCACTACTGCAGATGGTAAAAAACAGCCTAGGGCTAACTACTGAAGAGATCAAAACCCTTCTAATCCTAAACGTTGCCTTAACCATTCCAGCGCGTGTCGCGATTGGTATGCTTACCGACCGTTACGGTCCAAGGCTCGTCTACTCTTCGCTACTCGCGATCTGTTCCATTCCGTGTTTCATGTTCGCACTGGCTGACTCTTTCATTCAAGCCGCCATTGCTCGTTTCCTACTTGGCTTTATCGGTGCTGGCTTCGTAGTTGGTATTCGCTTGGTATCTGAATGGTTCCCACATAACGAACTGGGTACAGCAGAAGGTATCTACGGCGGTTGGGGTAACTTTGGTTCAGCAGCGGCAGCATTCACTCTTCCTACTCTAGCATTAGTATTTGGTGGCGAAGATGGCTGGCGTTATGCGGTTGGTATCACCGGTGTAATGAGCTTACTGTTCTCTGTTGTGTTCTACAAAAACGTATCCGACACACCAAAAGGTTCTACCTACTTCAAACCAGCTCAAGTAACCGCAATGGAAGTGACGTCTAAGGGTGACTTTTTCTTTCTACTCTTCATGAAGATCCCTATGTACGCGGCACTGGCTCTACTGGCTTGGAAACTGTCTCCATCAGGTATTGGCATGTTGTCTGACACAGCGGTGTACGGTGTGTATGCAGTACTTGCTGCGCTGTACTTGTATGAAGTCACTCAAGTTTGGAAAGTGAATAAGAATGTCTTCAAAGAAGAAGTGCCAGAGATTCACCAGTACAAGTTTAAGCAAGTTGCGGTATTAAATGTTCTGTACTTCGCGACTTTTGGTTCTGAGCTAGCAGTGGTTTCTATGCTGCCACTGTTCTTCTCTGAAACCTTCGAACTAACGCCTGTTCTGGCTGGTATGGTGGCTTCGGCTTATGCCTTCATGAACTTGATGTCTCGCCCTGGTGGCGGTTGGATTTCAGACAAATTTGGTCGTAAACCAACCCTACTTATTCTAACGGCAGGTTTGGCTGTAGGTTACTTCGCTATGGGCCAAGTAGACAGCACATGGCCAGTATGGCTAGCGGTGGTTGCGGCAATGGCATGTTCTTTCTTCGTACAAGCGGGTGAAGGTGCAGTATTTGCGACAGTACCGCTTATCAAACGCCGTATGACAGGCCAAATTGCAGGTATGACCGGTGCTTACGGTAACGTGGGTGCGGTGGTTTACCTAACGGTGCTTTCATTCGTGAGCTACCAAACCTTCTTCCTAGTGATTGCTGCAACGGCGGTTCTTGGCTTTGTTACTCTGATGTTCATGGAAGAGCCCAACGGTCAGATCGCTGAAGTGAACGACGATGGTAGCGTAACCTTAATCAAGGTCAGTTAACCACTCATTGAATCGGGAGGAGTAACCGGGCTGCGACACTTGGTTACTTCGTTCAAAGGCTCTCGCTTTACTGAGAGCTTTTGTTCTTTCTCAGATGTGCTCTCAAGCAAATGAGAAAACGGCCAGTTAAGAAGAAGACCAGTTATGACGATTTCATTCAGCCAAGGGCAAGTCATTAAGCCAGAAACCAATAACCAACTGACTTTGAAGTTTGGTGGTTATTCGAATAAAGGCGTACGTGACGAAAACCAAGACGCCATCATTGTAAAACATCCGAAGACTCGTGCAGAACAAGAACTAAAAGGCAGTGTTGCCTGCATAGCCGACGGAGCCAGTTGCAGTGAACACGGTCAGAAAGCCAGTCACACAAGTGTGATACAGTTTATTGACGACTATTACGCGACCCCACAAAGCTGGAGCATTCAGCGTTCGGCGCAAAAAGTTCTAACTTCGCTTAATTCTTGGCTCTTCAACACCTCTGTTTCTAATATTCATTCCGCACAACAAGTTAACCACAATGCCTTAGTTTCGACTTTCAGCAGCGTGATATTGAAATCGAACACCGCTCATCTATTCCATGTGGGTGACAGCCGCATTTACTTGCTAAGAGATGGAGAATTACGCCAACTGACCCGTGACCACACTCGTAAGAACATGGGACAGAAGCATTACTTAACCAGAGCATTAGGCATGGATAATCAGCTCAATGTTGACTACCAAACCTTACCCATCAAGAAGAATGACCGCTTTATCCTAACCTCGGATGGTGTGCATGAGTTCGTTTCCCCTAACACATTTAAAGAACACATCGACAAACCCGGTGCAGATTTCGAATACGCAGCTCAAACCATCTGTAACACAGCACTAAGCCACAATAGCGCAGACAACGTGAGCTGCCTGATTGTCGAAGTTACTCACTTACCTACGCCGTCATTAATCGAATTTCACGAAAAGCTCTCTAAGCGCGCTATTCCACCAGCGTTAAAGCTTGGTCAAAGTATCGATAACTTTATGGTACTTGAGGTGTTGTATGCGGGCACTCGAAGTCATGTGTATCGTGTGATGCAGAAAGAGACACAAACCGAATTCGTCCTAAAGGTGCCTTCGGTTCAATACCATGACGATCCAGCACAGTTAAGGGCTATCTTTAACGAGCAATGGGCTGGCATCTTGTTGAATAACAAGAAAGTAATGAAGGTTTACCCAACGCCAGAACACTCTCAATTTCTGTATCAAATTTGCGAATTGGTTGAAGGCGTCACGCTAAGGCAATGGATGTACGACAACCCTAAACCCTCGCTCGAGAAAGTGCGTGAGATACTCGAAAAAATCACACAAGGGGTTCGTGTCTTGCAACGAGCCGACATGGTACACAGAGACTTGAAGCCTGAAAACATCATGGTTCAACGTAATGGCGGCATCAAGATCATCGACCTTGGTGCGGTATTAGTCAGAGGAATAGAAGAGGGAGAACAAACAGACAAAGACCCAACTCCACTCGGCGCAGTGAATTACACCGCACCAGAGAGCATTAAGTACAACACAGCTACGACAAGCTCGGATTTGTTCTCTATCGCGGTGATCGGCTATGAGATGCTAACGGGCGAACTACCCTACTCTGAAATGAGCGCGCAATCTCTAAAACAATCGCGCCATCATCAATGGGACTATCAACCGTTGACACAAAAGCGAACGGATTTACCGGTTTGGGTCGATTTAGTTTTGCAGAAGGCGTGTGCAGAATCACCCAACGAGCGATATCCGATTTTGGGCGATTTTGTGGCAGACCTTTATACACCCAACCAAAACCTGATGAAACACAAAGCCAAGCAACCATTGATAAACCGCCATCCCATTCAGTTTTGGAAGCTGTTGGCCCTACTTTTAGTCTTAGTAGCATTGGTGGAATTTGGTTTGTTGATTCAATAAAAAAGCCTCAGTACCTTAAAAGTCACAGAGGCTCTCTTAAACTTGAGTCGTCGGCGCGTTAAGTACGTTTCACTAAACTTCTCGGCACCAATTCAATGCCCGACTGGTAACGTTTTGCTGAAGCGTTCAATGCCAAAGCAAACGCGCTGTCTGCGATGACCTCAAATTGCTGCGGCAGTGAGTGAACCTTAAAGGGTAAGAAATCCAATAATCGGTTATCACCAAAAGTCGCCAACTTCACTTGATTGATCAGCTCTGGCTTTTCGACCATCACATCAAGCACACCTTCTAGTAAGGTGTAAGACATAGTGACAATCGCATCAGGGACTGTGCCTTTAGCAATCCACTCTTCAAACACTTCTCGACCGGATTCACGATCAAAGTGCTCACCGTAGCCGACAACCGTTGGTTTATTTTCATCGAGCCCTGTCTGCTGTGTGTGGGCTTTATTCGCTGCTTCAAAGCCTAAGTGACGTTCGCGCGAAATGTTCAGATCAGGCAGTGCACCTATTAAACCAACACTGTGAATGTTGTCATCTAGAATTGAATGTGTCAGTTCAAACGCCGCTTCGAAGTCTTCACTGATCACACAGGCAAAATGTTCATCGTCTAACGGACGGTCAATCGCGATGACTGGCGTACCCGAATTTTGCAGCTTCAAGTAAAACTCGTTAGCATCTGGCATAGAGCTTGCCACCAGCAAGGCATCAATACGACGGCTCACCAACGCCTCCGCTACTTTACGTTCAGTCTCGGCGTCATCATCAGAGCAACCAATCAGGATTTGATAGCCTACTTTACGTGAGTTCTGCTCTATCAATTTTGCTAAACGCGCGTAACTGCTGTTTTCCAGATCAGGAATAATCAAACCAAATGAACGGCTATTACCAGCACGCAGCGACGAAGCAGCATGGTCTGGACGGTAGTTATACTCGTCTACCACCGCCATTACTTTCTGCTGAGTCTTCTCACTGATTCTGTATTTCTGCGCCTTGCCGTTAATCACATAGCTAGCCGTGGTTTTCGACACACCGGCTAGTTTGGCAATCTCATCTAGTGTCATATGGGTGACCTGTATTTTGTGCGTAGGATCATATAACCAATCTTCTGATCCTTGGATTAGTTGAATTATATGCTGAATCGATTCAGTATAAAAGCTGAAAGGATTCAGCAAAATCTGAAAAGTGACTTCAATCATCCTTTTGTATGAATTGAGCGTCATTTGTCGTGATTCAGCTTCTCGTTATGAATGAAACTGAAATTACGACACGCAGCAAAACTATTTTGGTTAACAGAATTGGCTTTGCTGAATTTTTTTACACTGATTGCTGAACCGATTCAGCCAGATAAAACAAAGAGCAAGTAACGAGTAAATATTGCTCTAGACTGAATCGTAGCGATACACAAATTCTCAAGCGATACGCTAAAGAGGCACCATGCTTAAATTATCAAAATCTGACATCACTCTTGGTCAAACGGCCGATGACAAATTCAAAGCTATCCAGAACATTGCTGGCGACCTAACTGCGAAAGGCTTAGTGGACTCTGGTTATGTAGAAGGAATGCTGAACCGTGAAAACCAGAACTCTACGTTTCTTGGTAACGGCATCGCGATTCCTCACGGCACCACAGACACTCGCGGCCTTGTAAAAGAGACAGGCGTTGCAGTACACCACTTCCCTGAAGGTATTGATTGGGCAGACGGCAACCGTGTTTACGTAGCAATTGGTATTGCAGCGAAATCTGACGAGCACTTAGGCATCCTTAAGCAGCTAACAAAGGTTCTAGCGGCGGACGGCGTTGAAGAGAAACTAAAACAAGCGAAATCAGAAGACGAAATCATTGCCCTACTGAACGGTGAAGTTCAGTTAGAAGCTGACTTAGACGCTTCTTTAGTTCAGCTACTGTTCCCAGCAAGCGACATGGTTCAAATGTCTGCAGTTGCGGGCGGTCTACTGAAGAACACAGGTTGTACGGACAACGCATTCGTTGCTGACCTAGTAACAAAAACTCCAACTCACCTAGGCCAAGGCCTGTGGTTATTGGGCAGCGATAAAGGCGTAACGCGCACTGGCGTATCTTTCGTTTCTACAGCGAACGATTGTGAATTCGAAGGCACTCCTGTGAAAGCTCTTGTGGCATTCGCGGCTTGTAACAGCGCGCACCAGTCTATTCTAACGAACCTAAGCAAAATGGTTTTCGAAGGTAAACAGCAACAACTGTTAACTGCTGACGTTGCACAAGTGATTGGCCTTCTTAAAGGTGAAGCGGTTTCTACAGCTTCTGAAGGTGATGACAACTGCGCAGTATTCAAGATCAAAAACGCACACGGTCTACACGCTCGCCCGGGCGCAATGTTGGTTGCTGAAGCGAAGAAATTCGAATCTTCTATCCGCGTTTCAAACCTAGATGGTGACGGAAAAGAAGTAAACGCAAAGAGCTTAATGAAAGTCATCGCTCTTGGCGTGAAACATGGCCACCAACTTCAGTTTGTTGCTGAAGGTGACGATGCAGCACAAGCACTTGAATCGATTAGCAAAGCTATCGCTTCAGGCCTTGGCGAAGGTTAAGGAATCGATATGTCTGATAAACAAATCAAAGCCGTTACTGTAACGCTTAACCCTGCTCTAGACCTGACTGGTGCTATCGACGCACTGAATGTTGGCTCGGTTAGCCTAGTGAATCAAGGTTCTCTGCACGCAGCAGGCAAAGGCGTAAACGTAGCAAAAGTACTTTCAGAGCTTGGCGCTAAAGTGACCGTAACAGGTTTCCTTGGTCGCAATAACGAAGAAGCCTTCTGCCAACTGTTCGAACAAATGGGCGC
The DNA here is from genome assembly GCF_016406055.1 of Vibrio sp. IB15. Classification (NCBI taxonomy): domain Bacteria; kingdom Pseudomonadati; phylum Pseudomonadota; class Gammaproteobacteria; order Vibrionales; family Vibrionaceae; genus Vibrio; species Vibrio sp. IB15. The sequence continues at coordinate 2,679 of NZ_JAEFCE010000067.1, read as the reverse complement.
AACTGACCGCTTCATCCGTGTTGATGGCGCGACTCGCATCAACGTGAAACTGGTCGAGAACTCTAGCCAAGTAAGCGACATCAACTTCCCTGGTGTTCCTGTTAATGCTGACGCAATTAAAGCGTTTGAAGAAACCTTACTAGAACTGGCTGAAACGCACGATTATTTCGTGATTGCAGGCAGCTTGCCACAAGGCGTATCACCAGAGCTTTGCGCTTCTTGGGTACAACGCTTGCGTGACCTAGGCAAAAAGGTTCTTTTTGACAGCAGCCGTGATGCACTTAAAGCAGGTATCAATTCACAGCCTTGGTTGATTAAGCCGAACGATGAAGAGTTATCACAGCTATTCAATGCAGAGCTGACAACACGTGACCAATGCCAACACGCAGGCCAAGCCCTAAGCGAAAAAGGCATCGACAACATCGTTGTATCACTAGGTGCTGAAGGCGTGATGTGGCTTAACCAAGGTGAATGGTTACATGCTCAGCCACCGCGTATGGAAGTAGTGAGCACAGTAGGTGCAGGCGACACCCTAGTCGCAGGCCTATGTTGGGGTCACATGCAGCAAATGCCAAAACCAGAACTTATCAAATTCGCAACCGCCCTATCTGCCCTAGCCGTTTCGCAGGTAGGTGTGGGTGTAACCAGCCAACAAGAGCTGGATTCAGTACTACAAAATATCCAATTACAGGTGCTTGGTGCTCCAACTAACCAGTTAGACACAAGCAAATAGGACAAAAGGTTTATTATGAATATTACCATTATCACAGCTTGCCCAAGTGGCGTAGCAAACAGCATCATCGCAGCAGGCTTGTTAGAGCAAGCAACAAAAGCACTGGGTTGGAACGCCGCTATTGAATGCCAATCAAGCGTGCTACCTGAATCTCCAGTATCACAAGACGCTATCGACAGCAGCGACGTTGTGGTTATTGCAGCTAACACAAACGTTGATAAGACACGTTTCGTAGGCAAAAAAGTATACCAAGCTGCTATCTCTGAGTGCACTGCAGATGCAAAAGCATTTCTTGAGAAAGCGGTAGCAGAAGCAACGGTATTAGACGCATCTCAAGTTGAAAGCACTGTTGAAGTGACTGGTACTTCAGTAAACTCTTCTACAACAGCAAGCACAGGCAGCAAAAAGATCGTTGCGATTACTGCTTGTCCAACGGGTGTTGCACATACCTTCATGGCAGCAGAAGCGCTTGAAGCAGAAGGCAAACGCCTAGGTCACCAAATCAAAGTGGAAACTCGCGGCTCTGTAGGTGCGAAAAACCAACTAACAGACCAAGAAATCGCAGACGCTGACCTAGTTATCATCGCAGCAGACATCGACGTTCCACTTGATCGTTTCAACGGTAAGCCTCTCTACAAAACAACAACTGGTCCTGCTCTTAAGAAGACTCAACAAGAAGTTGAGAAAGCGTTCGCTGAAGCTAAGCCATACCAACATACAGCTTCTTCTTCACAAGCAGCACCTGCAGATGAGAAGAAAGGCGTGTACAAGCACCTTATGACAGGTGTATCTCACATGCTTCCTGTGGTTGTTGCGGGTGGTTTGATCATCGCTCTTTCTTTCGTTTTCGGTATCGAAGCTTTTAAAGAAGAAGGCACACTAGCGGCTGCACTGATGACTATCGGTGGTGGTTCTGCATTCGCACTGATGATTCCTGTTCTTGCTGGTTTTATTGCATTCTCGATTGCTGACCGTCCGGGTCTGGCTCCTGGTCTAATCGGCGGTATGCTGGCTAGTTCAACAGGCGCAGGCTTCCTAGGTGGTATCGCGGCGGGTTTTATTGCGGGTTACTCTGCGAAGTTCATTGCCGACAAAGTTCAACTTCCACAATCTATGGAAGCACTTAAACCAATCCTGATCATTCCGTTTATCGCGAGTTTGTTCACTGGCCTTGTGATGGTTTACATCGTAGGTGGTCCTGTTTCTGGCGTAATGAGCGCAATGACAGACTTCCTAAACAACATGGGTACGTCTAACGCGATTCTTCTAGGTGTGATTCTAGGTGCAATGATGTGTTTCGACCTTGGTGGCCCAGTAAACAAAGCCGCTTACACATTCGGTGTTGGTCTATTGGCTTCACAAACTTACGCACCAATGGCAGCTATCATGGCAGCAGGTATGGTTCCTGCTCTAGGTATGGGCCTTGCGACTTTCCTAGTGAAAGACAAGTTTGAAGCAGGCGAGCGTGAAGCAGGTAAAGCATCATTCGTTCTTGGCCTATGTTTCATCTCTGAAGGTGCGATTCCATTCGCAGCGAAAGACCCAATGCGTGTTATCCCGGCATGTATGGCAGGTGGTGCACTAACTGGTGCTCTATCAATGATGTTTGGTGCACAGCTGATGGCTCCACACGGCGGTCTATTCGTACTACTGATTCCTGGCGCTATCTCTCCAGTACTTATGTACCTAGTAGCGATTGCAGCAGGTACGCTAGTAACTGGCTTTGGCTACGCAGCACTTAAAAAGATGAGCGGCTCTAAAGTAACGGCAGAGGCTTAATCCCCCTACTCTGTTAAGCTCCTTCTATAAAGCGGCTTATCATTAAACAAAGGCTCCTCATATGAGGCTGTCTCTTATACACAAATCCCTAAGCCACGCTTGGGGATTTTTTTTGGTTCATCGCGGCTTTCCGGGGAAAGCCGCTTTTATCTTCAAGAAGAAGTAGT
>NZ_JAEFCE010000066.1:0-26717 GCF_016406055.1 Vibrio sp. IB15 | reverse complement strand
AGACTCGCTACCCAATTAATCGCAAAGCAGCTCCGCTTAAGTGAACTACATTGCCTCATCGTAGGGGCTTTTTTATGTCTCGAATCTAGCCTTTTTGAATAACTGATAAGACCACTCATACTATGTGGTTAATCTCAATGGAACTTGTTTGAAGTCACACGCACAAACCACATTTAATGTATGGTAATGAGTGGCGGCACTCTTGTAATACCGTGCCGATAATTATTTTTGAGCGTGACTCGTACGCAAACTTGAAGGTAGGACTCAATATGATTCAGATCGTTATTGATGGGAAATTTCGAATCGTCGAACAAGGGCAGACTGTGCTTGAGGCGGCAAAAACATGTGGTCTAGAGATCCCATCTCTATGCGGTTTGAATAAGACTGGGGATAAAGTCCCGTGCGATCTGTGTGTGGTTGAAGTGGATGGTGTGGGAATGACTCGTTCCTGTGAACTTGAAGTGTCCAACGGCTTGAACATCACAACTCAATCTAAACAGCTAACCTCTCACAGACAGGGTGCGTTGAATCGAATCATGGCAGACCATTATGCTGACTGTGAAGCGCCATGCCAAACCGCTTGCCCGGCGGGAGTCGATATTCAATCCTATCTTCATCACATCGCTCAAAATGATCATACCAAAGCGATCGAAGTGATTAAGAAAACACTGCCGATGCCACTATCGATTGGTCGTGTGTGCCCGGCCTTTTGTGAAACCGAGTGTCGAAGAAACTTAGTCGATGATTCGATTGCGATTCGCCAACTCAAGCGACACGCAGCCGATGCAGATTTGGCTGCTCAAGAGAGCTACATGCCTGCGAAGAAGGCGAGTAAAGGCAAAAGTATAGCGATAGTTGGGAGTGGCCCTGGCGGCTTAACGGCGGGCTATTACCTATCGAATGAGGGTTATGATGTAAGTGTATATGAGTCGATGCCTAAAGCTGGTGGCTGGTTACGTTATGGTATCCCAGAATATCGCTTACCTAAGTCCATTCTAGACAAAGAAATCGAACTGATGTGTCGTAACGGAATGGTTGTAGAGTGTGACAAGAAGCTCGGTGTCGATTTCACCTTGTCAGCTCTTTGTCGTGATTTCGATGCGGTCTGCTTAGCTGTAGGTGCATCACAAGCCGTTGAAATGAATTATCCCGGTAGTGACCTTGGTGGCTGCTATTTAGGTGTTGATTACCTGAAAGATTATGTCACCGATAAACAGTTCACTACGGGCAAAAAAGTGGCGGTGATTGGCGGTGGTAATACCGCAATTGACTGCGCACGAACCGCAGTGCGTGATGGTGCTGATACCACACTCATCTATCGTCGCACGCGAGACGAAATGCCAGCGGAAGATTACGAAATCGAAGAGGCGGAGCATGAAGGCGTTAAGTTCCACTTCTTGACTAACCCAGCTGAGAATATCGCTGATGAAAATGGCCATGTATCAGAAATTCGATTAGAGCGCATGGCGCTTGGCCCTGCTGATGCGTCTGGCCGTCGTAGCTCTAAACCAACAGGTGAGTTTTTTGTTGAAGCATTCGATACGGTCATCGCTGCTGTATCGCAAAAGCCAGATCTAAGTTTCATGGATAACGAAGAGATTGATATCCCACTAACTCGCTGGAACACCGCGGATGCTGATCCGCAAACCATGCACACAGGTCAGGGTAATATATTTAGTATCGGTGACTTCCGACGCGGGCCTGCTACTGCAGTTGAAGCAGTAGGAGACGGGCGAATTGCCGCGCAAGCAATCGACCGATTTTTTAATGGTGATATGGATAATATCCCAGCAAAACCGTTTAACTCTAGAAAGCATAAGGAGCTTAAAGCGGTCGACCCTGAGCAATGTAAATCGATACAACGCATGGCTCGTAAGATTATGCCAGAGCTGACGCCAGAGCAGCGTGAGCAAAGCTTTGAAGAAGTCGAAACTGATTTTGACAATGCCGATGCCATTGCAGAAGCGGCAAGATGTCTAGAGTGCGGTTGCCAAGCCAACACGAACTGCGACCTACGAGACTTTTCAACCGAATACAAAGCAACGCAGACACACCCAGAATACAAAATCGATATTGCTTCAAATGAAAGCTGGCAAGCTATTCGCGCAGAAGAAGCGAAAGTGGGTTCAACAAGACAGAAGTTTGCTGTCGACAATAGCTCTGAATTTATAATTTTCGATGCCAACCGCTGCATCAGTTGTGGCCAGTGTATTCAAGCCTGTCGTGAACAGAATGTTCATGGCGTCCTAAGTTTCATGAATCAGGCTGATGGCAAGCCAGCTTCAAGACCTGAGTGTCGCCCTAATTTCGGGGCGAACCAGACTTTAATGGGCGACTCGAATTGTGTTCAATGCGGTTCTTGTATTCAAGCCTGTCCAACCGGTGCCATGGTGGATGCTCGTGATAGAAAGCAAGGTGACACCGACGTTCTTAAGACGGTCGATACCATCTGCACCTACTGTTGTGTGGGCTGTAAGCTAACCATGCATATCGATGAAGCGAAGAATAAGATTCGTTATATCGAAGGTGGTGACTCTCCGGTTAACGAAGGCATGTTGTGTGTTAAGGGGCGTTTTGGTTTTGACTTCGTGAGTAGTGATGCTCGCCTCACAACCCCATTGATTCGTAAAGATGGCTGGTTACAACCTGCGAGTTGGGAAGAAGCTATCGCGCTGATTGCCGATAAGTTCACTTCGATTAAACAAGGCTTTGGCAGTAATGCACTAGCCGGTTTCTCTTCGGCTAAAACTACCAATGAAGATAACTATGCGTTCCAAAAATTCGTTCGTCGTGAACTTGGTACTAACAACGTCGACCATTGTGCTCGCCTTTGCCATGCTTCAATGGTAACTGGGCTTGAGGCTTCTCTGGGCAGTGGGGCGATGACTAATGACATTCCAAGCATCAAACACTCGGATGTCATCTTCATCATAGGTTCTGATACTACATCCGCACACCCGATTATTGGCTCGCACATAAAGCAGGCGGTAAGACATAACGGTGCGCGTTTGATTGTCGCAGACCCTAAGAGAATCGATATCGCTGATCACGCAGAGCTTTACTTAGCACATCGACCGGGTACAGACGTGATGTTAATCAACGGTGTGATGCAGCAAATCATCAAACATGGTTGGTATGACCAAGAATATATCGAAGATCGTGTGGATGGCTTTGATACCTTATTGCAAGAGGTAATGTCGCCAAGTTACTCACTAGACAAAGTCGAACTGGTGACAGGCGTTAAAGCTGAAGACATTTTCGCGATGGCGCGCTTGATTGGTACCGCAAAGCGCACGGCGGTTTATTACTCCATGGGCATTACGCAACACACGACTGGGCACGATAATGTTCGCTCCATTGCTAACCTGCAGCTCCTGTGTGGCAATATCGGCATTGAAGGGGGCGGTATCAACCCGTTGCGCGGTCAATCCAATGTTCAAGGTGCGTGTGATATGGGGGCATTGCCAAATAACCTACCTGGGTATCAGAAGGTCTATAACCCAATAGTGCGTCAAAAGTTTGCGATGGAGTGGGGCATTACTGATTTACCAGCGGAGACCGGACTAACACTCACCGAAATTATTGACGGTGCATGTAACTGAGAAGTTCGAGCCTTATACGTGATGGGTGAAACCCCCGTATTGAGTGACCCAAATCAAGCGCACGTGATTGAAGGACTTGAGGCGTTGGATTTCCTTGTTGTGCAAGACATCTTCTTAACTGAAACGGCGCAGTATGCGGATGTGGTTCTGCCATCTTGCTCATTCGCTGAGAAGTCTGGTCACTTTACCAATACTGAGCGACGTGTTCAGCGTATTAACCCTGCGGTATTACCACCGGGGGAAGCGAAGGAAGATTGGGCCATCATTCAAATGCTGGCAAATGCTATGGGTGGCGTCTGGAACTACCAGTCGGTTGCCGATATCACTAACGAGATTGCTCGCGTAACACCACAGTACGCAGGTTTACGTTGGGAGAATATTACAGTGAATGGTGTGCAATGGCCAAGCAATAAGAACAACCCTGATGGCACTCGTATCATGCACCAAACCCAGTTTACTCGTGGACGTGGCCAAATGGAGGCCATTCCGTTTCGTTATGCGGCTGAGCTACCGGACGAAGAGTACCCGTTGGTGCTTACGACCGGGCGTATTTTAGAGCAGTTCCATACTGGAACCATGACGCGTAAAACCAAAGGCTTGGATAACCTAGCAGGACCGTGTGCGATGGTCAGTGTTCATGATGCCGAGGCATTGGGGATTTCGAATGGTCAAATGCTCAAGGTATCAACACGTCGCGGCGAGATTGAGATTGCAGCGTTTGTGACGAAGCGAATGCAAAAAGGGGTGGTGTTTATTCCATTCCACTTTGTAGAGTCTCCAGTGAACCGTTTGACAACAACCGCGACCGATCCACATGCTAAGATCCCAGAATTCAAGGTGGCGGCAGTACGCATTGATCCCATTCGAGAGCCTGTAATTGAAGTTATAGAGGTTTAGCCCAATCCGTTAAATAGCAGGTACTAAAAAGCCGCATAACTCTCAGAGTTATGCGGCTTTTTTATTGAGCTTGGTAATTATTGAGTTAGCAAGCTAGCAACTGATTGAGTTCTCTGTTCAGTTGTAGGCTTAGCTTGAAACAATCTCATTACTGTGAACACCAAATTGTTTTGCAGCGTAAGCAACGCGCTGAGCAGGTTTTGGGTATTCAGCGGGTGTACCAAGGTTTTCAATATGCTGTAATCTAGGAAGTAGACCTGCGCCGTTGGCGATTTGGATAGCCAAACCTGGGCGAGCATTAAGTTCAAGTACCATTGGGCCTTCTTCTTGGTCTAAAACCATGTCCGTACCCATGTAACCCAAGCCAGTCATTTCCCAAGCGCTTGATGCAAGAATCAGCAGCTTTTCCCAGTGAGGAACTTGCAGCAGTGCCAGTTCTTTACCTGTATCTGGGTGGTGCGTCACCGGTTGGTCAAACTGAACCGCTCGCACCGCTTTGCCTGTTGCAATGTCAATCCCTACACCAACAGCACCTTGGTGAAGGTTAGCCTTGCCATCAGAAGCTGAAGTAGAAAGGCGCATCATCGCCATCACAGGGTAGCCTTTGAATACAATGATTCGTACATCTGGCACGCCCTCATAACTGAAACCGTCAAAACATTCGTCAAACTTAATCAGGTTTTCTACTACGGCAACGTCGTTCTTACCACCTAGCGAGAAAAGACCTGCAAGAGCGTTACTGATGTGACGCTCTACATCTTCTTCGTTAATGGTTGAGCCAGACGGCTTAGTATAAACGCCGTCTTTGTGTGAGGTGATGACAAGGATACCCTTACCACCACTCCCTTGAGCCGGCTTGATTACAAAACCAGGCCATTCTTTTACCATCTTATGGATTGTCTTTACTTCAGCTTGGTGACTGATCACGCCGATAAGCTTAGGTACAGTTGCCCCAGCTTGTTCAGCGATGATTTTAGTCTTTAGCTTGTCATCAACTAACGGATACTTGGAGCGATCATTGTAGCGACCAATATAGCTATGGTTACGCTTGTTCATCCCCATGATGCCTTTGTCTTTCAACTTAAACGGCGAAGTAAACTGTTCAAACATAACTTAATCCTCCGCTAGCGGTTTAAAGCGACGTAGCTCAGTTAAGCGGTAACCAGTGTAAGTACCTAGTAGTAAAATACCACCTAGGACAATCAGTTGTAGACCGATAAAGTTAAATGTTAGGTGTTGAATGAACGGGTTAGTCATTGCTAAGTAAACAAGTACGGCAGTCAATAGTGAGCCACCACCTTGAAGAACAACTTCTTTCGCGCCTTCTTCTTCCCATAGGATAGACATACGTTCGATAGTCCAAGATAGGATGATCATTGGGAAGAACGTAATAGATAGACCTTCAGTCAGACCCACTTTGAAAGCAACCACGGTAAACACGGAAATAATCATGATTACCGTGATAATCACCGCGGATATCCTGGCAACCAGCAGTAGGTTGAGCTTGGATAAGTAGCTACGAATAATAAGGCCTGTGCCGACAATCAGTAAGAAACCGACAATACCCGTAACCAGTTGTGTTTGAACAAAGGCTACTGCAATCAGAACTGGCATGAAGGTACCAGATGTTTTCAACCCGATGATAACGCGTAAGAACACAACAATCAGAGCACCGATTGGAATTAGCATGATGGTTTTAAACATCGCTTGCTCTTCTAGCGGTAGGCTGTGAATCGATAGGTTCAATAATTGGTCTGCAGAGACTTTACTGTTGGTTGCTTCAGTAGGAGTAATATCTTGAGCAATCATCGAGAAGTGAACTTTACTGTTTTGACCACCAACAACATCTAACAGAGATACGTTCGACTCATCCCAGATAAGTAGATTTGGTTGAACTTGTTGTTCGCTTGATTCAGGGGAGAACAGAATCCACTGATCGTTATCCCAAACTTGGAGCATGTTCTGAATGGATTGACGACGGCGACCATCTTCTAGCTCGATAACACCAACCACTTTGTTGTGGATTTTTGCTGCCGAAAGTAGCTTGTGTGTCGCTTCTACTTTGGTCATGTTGTTCAGAAGCAGCGCTGAGTTTTGGCTGTCTGGATCGTTTAGCGTTTTGATCAGCTCACGAGTGAAGGTTAGGTTGTCCGCTGAACGTTTGGTTGCGCGGTCAATCAAAGCAATCGATGCTGCTTCTTCTGGTCCGTCGAAGCTTGGTTGAGCAACTTCACCTTCTGGTGGGTTCTCAGTAACTTTTGCTTGGCTATCGACTAAGAATTGAGTTTTGTAGTAGATGGTTTGAGGGCCATCTGCATAGCGGATAGACCATTCAGCGCGGCGACCTGATTCGGTATTCAAGTAAGAGATACCGTAGCCTGGTGATGAAGCTGACTCGCTGATGAGCGTGTAGTTAGACTGAGTATGAGGAGCCGCTAATGAAACCTTCGCTTCTTTGCCTACTGCATTGAATTCGATACGAGCTTCAATGTCCCACACCTGTCTGGTTTCCCCTGGAGTCCAAGGAACACCATAAGTCGTATGTCTGAACATACTCAGTGTTATACCTGCTGCAATGAGCAGGAAAATAGAGATATAAAATGGAATTCGTGACGTCATAGCTTACCCTACTATTGTTATTTGGCTTCCGTTTGTACGTACTGTTTACTTACATCTACTAGCGCGATGTCTTTGATAAATTCGCGCCCTAGTAATACAGGGTGACTCATTTGAGAGCGATCCGCCAATGTAAATTGCGCTTTTTCATGGATTTTTCCAACTTTAACCCATAGTTCGATCACAGCTCGACGTTCTGCTTGGTCGGTCGTTGACTGACGAATTTTCACATAGCGTACAACAGGCGCTTCAATCCATTTTTGATCTTCTGTCGCTTGTGATTTATCAGCTAGGTGGAATCGTACCCAATCTTTGCCATTGCGTTCGAATTCTTTGATATCAATAGCATTCAAAGATGATGTTGTAGCACCAGTATCAACACGAGCATCGAAGCTTTGTTTGATAGAGTCGATAGATACTTTTTCGATGCCGCCAAGGATTGTAGGCTGTGAAGTCGGAGCAACAGGAGCCGCTGTAACTGCTACTGGCTCTTCTTCTTCCAGTTCTTCAATCACTTTGTGTTCCATGCTGGTTAGGTGAACATCAAGCTGTTGGGAAAGGGTTGTGATTTCGTCTTCTAAGCTTTCAATGTAATCACTTTGATTGCTTAGTTGCAGTTCAAGATTTTGAACCTTATTTGCGATGTTTGTCTCAGAGCGGGCAATAGCGTCGAGAGTTTCTTGGTGGTAGGCCGCACCGTTAGTCAGGGTACAGCCAGAGAGCAAACCAACCGCCACAATTGGCGATAATCGCTTAAACATAAAAAAACCTTTGGGAAATTAGAGAATAGTTCAGACTATTTAGAAGTTTAGCCCACAAAAAAGGATGCGTGAAGCATCCTATTGTAAGAGTCTGGTCATATTGAATCGCAATGTGAGCGCTACGCCAATTTTTGCTATTTGAAATAGCTCATTTATTAAACATTGTTCTGTTTTAGAAAATAAATGAGCTCTAGAGACAAATTTTGTTACGACGCAATTTGGGCTTTTGAATATTTAGTTTATGGCTTGGTTGCGATAAGAATGGCGCGTCTCGGCGCCGGGTGACCTTCAACCGTTTTACTTGGGTCGTTTGGATCTAGGTAATCTGGCAGAGAGTTGTGTGTCATCCACTCAGTTGTGCGCTGCTCACCAATTGTTGTGACATTCTCATCCACGATGCGTACATCTTTAAAGCCAACTTGTTCAAGCCAGCGCTTCAGGGCGCGAGCAGAAGGGAAGAAGTACACATTTCTCATTTGTGCGTAGCGGTCAACAGGCACTAATACAGCGTTCTCATCGCCTTCAATCACTAAGGTCTCCAGCACTAATTCACCGCCAGATACCAATTGGTCTTTTAGTTGAATTAAATGATCAAGCGGCGAACGACGGTGGTATAGCACGCCCATGCTGAATACTGTGTCATAGGCTTCAAGTTTTGGTAGCTGTTCAATACCTAGAGGTAGAAGGTGAGCACGTTGGTCGTTGCCCATTAACTTACGAATAGCTTCAAATTGAATCAAGAATAGGTGAGAAGGATCAATACCCACAGTTAAGCGAGCCCCTTCACCTAGCATGCGCCACATGTGGTAGCCGTTACCACAGCCAACATCTAGCACCGAGCGGTTCTTCAATGGAGAAATATGTGGAAGCACACGATCCCATTTCCAGTCACTGCGCCACTCTGTATCGATATGGATGTCGTGAACGGTATAAGGACCTTTTCTCCATGGGTGGAACGTCTTCAATAAGCTTTCTAACTTTCTCAGTTCACCTGAGTGGTATGGCGTAGAACTACCAATCGTCACTGAATTTTTCAGGTCAACTTGATCTGGCACGTCTTGTGGAATCTTGTTTAACGCACGTAACCAACGATCGAAATCACCGTGCTCTGCATTCTGCCAATCCGTCAGTTGCTGTGGCAAAACATTAAGCCACGGCTGTAGACGAGTATCTTGGGCAATAAGTTGATAAAAATTGGCAAAATTAAACATAGTTTTTCACTGAATTGGTGGTGTAAAAGTTATCGTGTCATTCACTACGGTGAGGATGACGTTCTAGTACGAGCTAACCGAGTTTGCGCGCTATTTAATCGCGAACATTGATCCAAAGTTAAAGCATTGGAACCATACTTCGTTGCTTGAGAAGCCAATCTTATTAAAGCGCTCTCTGTGAACAGGGATAGAGTCTGGGCGCATTACGTTTTCAATCGCGCTACGTTTTTGGCTTACTTCAAGTTCGCTGTATCCGTTAGCACGTTTGAAATCATGGTGTAGATCGATAAGCAGTTCGTTCGAACTTTCATCTTCGAATACGTATTTCTCTGACAAGATTAGAATTCCGCCTGGGCGCAGGCCAGCATGAATTTTTTCAAGTAGGGCGTAGCGATCGTCTGGCGACAGGAATTGCAGCGTGAAGTTAAGTACTACTACCGAAGCGTCTTTGATTTCGACTTCGCGAATATCGGCTTCGATGACTTCTACAGGCGTGTCGCTGCGGTAAGCGTTAACGTGTAATTTACAGCGCTCAACCATCGCTTCTGAGTTATCAATAGCGAAAATTGTGCAGCCTTCTTGCTGGATGTGACGACGCATGGAAAGTGTTGCAGCGCCCAGAGAACAACCCAGGTCATAAACGTTTGAATGCGGTTTTACGAATCGCTCCGCTAACATACCGATAGCTGAGATGATGTTGCTGTAGCCAGGAACCGAGCGTTGAATCATATCCGGGAATACTTCTGCGACCCTTGCATCAAAGGTGAAGTCTCCAATTTTATCAATAGGAGCGGAAAAGATGTTGTCTTTATTGCTCATGGCATTCTCTCTCGACAGTCAGCGTTATTGGTATAAAACTCGTACCAAATAAAAGGGGGCGTATTTTACGAAAAAATAGGACTGCTGTCACGAAAACTCAGATTACAGCTGAGGATTACTGTTGTAAGTACAAGAAGCCTTAAAACATCGAGATTTGATGATTGCCTTTCTGAGCTGGAAATTGTTCCAGGTCAGGTAGTAATAGTGACGTATTTTCAGACACTTGCTGTTGCAATAACTCATAGATGGCGATCGCGAGTTCCGGCGCATGATTGTTGTCTGGAGTGTGGATCATTAGATACGGTTGTTTGCCGTCACTTAACCACTGGGGGATTTTGCTAAACCAAGGTTTGAAAAATTCGATATTTGGCGCTTGGTCAGGGTGACCAATAAAACGGATCATCGGGTTGTTGGCCGTTGCAATGGCATGAACGGGCACGCGTGGCTTTTTCTGGTGCGCATCGCTTACCGCTTCTGTGGTTGGCGGCGCAGAAAAAACAGGGCGACTATCCATAATGATGCGGTTAATGCCTTCTTCCACGAGCCATTGGTTAAAGCGTTTTTCAGCATCGCCTTTATCAAAGAAGCCTAAATGGCGAACTTCAACGCCGAGCTGCATCTCCTTTGGAAACAAGGTGCAAAATTTTTGCAGAGTAGGAAGCATGCTAGGTTCAAAGCTGTGTGGTAGCTGAATCGTCCATTGACCTATGCGGTCGTGCAGTGGCGACATGGTCATCAAGAACTCTTTGAGTTCGGCTTGGCAGTGTCTCAATTGTTGCTGGTGGGTAATGAATTTGGGCAATTTGAAGGTGAACTTGAAATCATCGTGACTTGCCGCTTTCCAGTTATGAACGGTCGACATACTCGGCGTCGCGTAAAAGGTCGTGTTGCCTTCAACGGTATGAAAAACTTGGGTGTATTTTTCTAGGCGTTCCGCAGGCTTTGTACCCTTGCCATAGAACTGACTTTGCCACTCAGAGTGAGACCACATGGTTAATCCAAGTCTTAGAGGTAAAGTGTCCATCGTTTTTGCACCATTAGTCATCACATTACTGCTTTTAATCGAAACGAAAATCTACTTTACGAGAGTTTTGCTGATTAAGGTACTTTCGAGATATAATTATCGCAATTTTTTCGGTTTTGATGAATCTTTGCGCACTTGATGTGCTAAAAAGCAGCAAAGCCAGATAAAACACAATAAATTCGAGTGTGGAAGGTCGATTTTAACCGAGTTTCCGCGTATAAATGATTCCTTGCTTTGTTAGGTAAAAAGCTCTGTAGGGCTATTTTGACACCTACAGCTTGGAAATTAGTAAATTATTAAGAGATTGGGAAATTCATTATGCGTACCCATTACTGTGGTAACCTGAACAAGTCCCTGGCGGGACAAACTGTAGAATTGTGCGGCTGGGTAAACCGTCGCCGTGATTTAGGCGGTCTTATCTTTATTGATATGCGTGATCGTGAAGGCATCGTTCAGGTTGTTGTCGATCCAGATATGAAAGATATCTTCCCGATCGCTAACCAACTGCGTAATGAATTCTGTATCAAATTTACTGGTGAAGTACGTGTTCGTCCTGACAGCCAAGTAAATAAAGACATGGCTACTGGTGAAGTAGAACTTTACGCGACTGGTCTAGAGATCATTAACCGTTCAGAAGCGCTTCCACTAGACTTCAACCAAACGAACTCTGAAGAACAGCGTCTTAAGTACCGTTACATCGATCTTCGCCGTCCAGAAATGAGCGATCGCATCAAGCTTCGTGCACGTGCATCTAGCTTCGTTCGTCGTTTCCTAGACGAGAACCTGTTCCTAGACATCGAAACACCAGTACTAACTAAAGCGACCCCAGAAGGCGCTCGTGACTACCTAGTACCAAGCCGTGTTCATAAAGGTAGCTTCTACGCGCTTCCTCAATCTCCTCAGTTGTTCAAGCAACTGCTGATGATGTCTGGTTTTGACCGTTACTACCAAATCGTTAAATGTTTCCGTGATGAAGATTTACGTGCTGACCGTCAGCCTGAATTTACTCAGATCGATATCGAAACATCGTTCATGTCTTCTCAAGAAGTACGTAACATCACTGAAAAGCTAGTTCACGATATGTGGAAAGAGCTTCTAGATGTAGAACTAGGTCAATTCCCAGTAATGCCTTTCTCTGAAGCGATTCGTCGTTTCGGTTCTGATAAGCCAGATCTACGTAACCCACTAGAGCTTGTTGACGTTGCTGACCTAGTTAAAGACGTTGAGTTCAAAGTATTCTCAGGCCCTGCTAACGACGAAAAAGGCCGTGTAGCGGTTATCCGTGTTCCAGGTGGTGCTAAGCTAACTCGTAAGCAAATCGACGGTTACGCAGAGTACGTAAACATCTACGGCGCGAAAGGTCTAGCTTGGATGAAGGTTAACGACCGTGCAGCAGGCATGGAAGGTATCCAATCTCCAGTTGCTAAATTCCTAAGCGAAGACGTAATCAACGGTATTCTAGATCGCACTGAAGCTGAATCTGGCGATATCATTCTGTTCGGCGCAGACAAAGCGGGTATCGTTGCTGAAGCAATGGGCGCACTTCGTCTTAAATTAGGTACAGACCTAGAGCTAACAGATACATCTGCATGGGCTCCACTGTGGGTTGTTGACTTCCCAATGTTTGAAGAAGACGGCGAAGGCAACCTACACGCAATGCACCACCCATTCACATCACCACTAGGTGTGACTGCGGAAGAACTAAAAGCGAACCCTGCAGCAGCAAACTCTGATGCATACGACATGGTAATCAACGGCTACGAAGTAGGCGGCGGTTCTGTACGTATTCACAACGCAGAAATGCAAACGGCTGTATTCGGTATCCTAGGTATCGAAGCGAAAGAGCAACAAGAGAAGTTCGGCTTCCTACTAGATGCTCTTCAATACGGTACTCCACCACACGCTGGTCTAGCATTCGGTCTTGACCGTCTAGCAATGCTACTTTGTGGTACAGAGAACATCCGTGACGTTATCGCATTCCCGAAAACAACAGCAGCTGCATGTCTACTAACAGACGCGCCAAGCCTAGCAAACCCTGCATCACTGGAAGAGCTAGCAATCGCTGTTAAAGTTGCACAAAAAGAAGAGTCTGCTGAATAAGCTAATAGTGACTCTTTCTATGAGTGACTTTCTCTTTAAGTAAATAGAAATGCCCGTTAATTTAACGGGCATTTTTTTTATCGTTCGATATACTAAGCTGATAAAGCATGTATAAATAATCAGTACTAGAAGTTATGTCTATTATCTTAGGGATCGACCCTGGCTCTCGCATTACCGGTTATGGCGTGATTCGTCAAAATGGCCGTCATCTGTATTACTTAGGCAGTGGGTGTATCCGAACCTCAGAAAAAGAGCTACCAGGCCGACTTAAGCAGATCTATGCGGGCGTGAGTGAAATCATTACTCAGTTTCAGCCAGATGTGTTTGCCATTGAGCAGGTCTTCATGGCAAAGAATGCGGACTCGGCACTCAAGCTAGGTCAGGCGCGTGGTAGTGCAATAGTGGCCGCTGTAAATGCAGATTTGCCGGTTCATGAATACGCGGCTCGTTTAATTAAGCAAGCGGTAACAGGCAATGGTGGCGCAGATAAGTCTATGGTTCAAAATATGGTAATGAGCATGCTTAAGTTGCCAGCTAAGCCACAGGCTGATGCCGCCGATGCGCTAGGTGTAGCGATCACTCACGCCAACACCAACAAAACTTTGATTGCACTGGCGGGTAAAGCGACTGGAGCGAGAAAAGGGCGTTATCGTTAATTTCCATCTCCAGTTAGCTTCCAACAGGTAAACTTCTCTTTTTCCATTGATGAGCCTCACGTTTGGTTTGGCTCAGATCACAGCAATACGCCGCTAAATCCCTGATGAAATGAGATCTTTCGAACAGAACCTAAATAATAACATTGCGCACCGTTTAACATGTTATTAACATTGGTCGGAGGTCTAACAAGTTAATCAAGGATGATCACTGATGAACCCTATCAAGCTTTGGCGCGCGCTATTTCTACCTAAAAGCAGTGGATGGAGCAATAACCAAGTCAGACAAGCCGATATCTTATTACTCTTTACTTTTATCGCCTTTTTTGTCGGTGTCTATAGCTTGGTTAAATGGACAAAGCACGGGGAACAGCTTCTGGTAGCTACCTCTGTATTTTTGATCGTATTTGAACTGATCTCAGCTATCCTACTGCGTGTTACCAGCAAACCTAGCTTGGCACTTAACTTTGGCTTTGTCGGCATGGCGGTGCATGCGCTCAATATCATCTATCAAAGTGGTGGTGTGGTGGATTCGACTCAGGCGTATTGGGTGCCTTTGTTAGTGGTTGCCTTCTTTTTATCAGGAACACGCCTTGTCGCTTTGGTATGGAGTGGATTAGTGATTGGCGTGTCATTGGTAATGACGTCGGCTCATCTTGATGGCTTTGAATTTCCGCAGTTAGTACTTACTCCGGAAGCGGTGGTGGTTGAAACCTGGTCTGGCGTGATTATGCCACTGGTGGTGATCTGCATTGCCCAAGCTTTTACCGCGAAACAGAAAGAAGTCGCTATCGAGATGGCAGAAGACGCGATTTCGGAAAGTCAGCAGGTCGCAAACCAAGCGACGCAAAGTGAAGGGCGCTTGTCAGTTGTACTTGACCAAGCGAATTCAAACTCTGAAAGCCTACAGGACGTTTCTGTCCATTTAGAACAACAGTCACAAGACTTGCATGCGCAAGTTGAAGTGTTGAACATCAATTGTGAATCTCAGGCGAGTGCTGCCGAGGAGATGAGCCAGCAATTGCATCAGATGACGCAAGGTATCGCAGAGTCAAATTCATTTGTCGGAGAACTCAAAGATCGCAGCGAAGCCGTAGGCACTAAAGCACAGAAAAGCTCTGAGTCACTTGAGGCTTCGACCGGGGCCATCAGTCAAATCATACAAAGTAACCAAGAGATCATGAAGGTCGCTGACTTAATCACTTCGGTAGCAGAGCAAACCAATTTACTCGCGCTGAATGCCGCAATAGAAGCGGCTCGCGCAGGTGAGCAGGGGAGAGGCTTTGCTGTGGTAGCTGACCAGGTAAGGGAGCTGTCAGCAAAAAGTAGTCATTCAGCTATCGAGATCCGAAGCTTGTTGGATCGCAGTAAAGTGGAAGTGGAGCATGGCAGAGCGATCATCGAAACCACGGCCAATGAAATGAACGGCATCATTTCAGAGGTTCAGACTATCTCTACTGATGTGAACCAGTTAACCGATATTATGGCAATGCAGATGGACTCTTTAAAAGAGCTCGATCTTGCCAGCTCTGAAGTGGCGCAGAGCGTTGCTGAAACGAAATCTGTGTCGGGTTTGGTCGCTAATTATGGTTCTGAACTGACCGGGCATGTTTCTTCAGTTAAGGAGTTGGTTGAAAGCCTAAATAACGTGGTCTCCCAAGCTAAACAGGCTTAAATAATTCCCTCGAAAACCCACAAAGAACTGGATAAGCATCCAGTTCTTTTATATTCTGTCCCTCAAATTAAATTCCATCAAGAGAGTGAATTGTGATCGGACGTCTACGCGGTACATTAATAGAAAAACAGCCACCAGAATTATTGATTGAAGTCAGTGGTGTTGGTTACGAAGTACAAATGCCAATGAGCTGTTTTTATGAACTACCAAACGTAGGCGAAGAGGCAATTATCTACACGCATTTTGTAGTACGTGAAGATGCTCAGCTCCTTTATGGCTTCAACACGGTTAAAGAGCGGGCGTTATTCCGTGAAGTGATCAAAGCAAACG
This sequence comes from Vibrio sp. IB15, assembly GCF_016406055.1. Taxonomy (NCBI): domain Bacteria; kingdom Pseudomonadati; phylum Pseudomonadota; class Gammaproteobacteria; order Vibrionales; family Vibrionaceae; genus Vibrio; species Vibrio sp. IB15. Next base: position 11,029 of record NZ_JAEFCE010000066.1, on the reverse strand, counting down.
GTGTGGGCCCTAAACTTGGCCTTGGTATTCTTTCCGGTATGACGGCGAGCCAGTTTGTTCAGAGTGTTGAGCGTGAAGACATTTCTACGCTAGTGAAGCTACCGGGTGTTGGTAAGAAAACCGCTGAACGTCTAGTTGTCGAAATGAAAGACCGCTTGAAAGGGTGGGGTGCAGGCGACCTGTTTACTCCTGCGACTGACGCGGCGCCAATAGACTCTATGCCAACAGTTCACGATGCTGAAGAAGAAGCGGTAAGTGCACTGCTTGCATTGGGCTATAAGCCGACTCAAGCTTCTAAGGTGGTTTCTCAAGTGGCTAAAGAAGGTATGAAGAGCGAACAGTTGATTCGTGATGCCTTGAAGTCGATGGTTTAATAAAAATCGACGCTGACGATGTAAGCTCAGTTATTGCATCGTGTTTATCTCTAGCGACTACTATCTCGTTAGAATATGCTTAGTATTCATTAGCTCGAATATTAGATAACGGCTAAGCAAGAATTAAAGATAACAGAGTTAACACTCTCAAATTGGAACTCTCTATGATTGAAGCAGATCGCCTCATTGCTCCTGACAATCCGGTCTTTAAAGATGAAGATGTTATCGACCGTGCAATACGACCAAAGGCGTTAGCCGACTATCAAGGTCAGGACCACGTTCGTGACCAGATGGAGATTTTCATCAAAGCGGCGCAATTACGTAATGAAGCACTTGATCATCTGTTGATATTTGGTCCTCCAGGCTTGGGTAAAACCACATTGGCGAACATTGTTGCCAATGAGATGGATGTAAACATTCGCACCACTTCTGGGCCGGTGTTAGAGAAAGCCGGCGACTTAGCGGCGCTGCTGACCAACCTTGAAGAAAATGATGTCCTATTCATTGATGAGATCCACCGCTTAAGCCCTGTGGTTGAAGAGGTGCTGTATCCAGCTATGGAAGATTACCAATTGGACATCATGATTGGTGAAGGCCCTGCGGCGCGCTCTATCAAGATTGACTTGCCACCGTTCACTCTGATTGGTGCAACGACGCGTGCTGGTTCACTGACCTCTCCACTGCGTGACCGTTTTGGTATTACTCAACGTCTCGAGTATTATAAAGTAGAAGACTTGCAGAACATCGTACAGCGCAGCGCTGACTGCCTTGGCCTTTCGATGGAAGCAGAAGGGGCGTTGGAAGTGGCTCGCCGAGCTCGTGGTACACCACGTATTGCCAACCGTTTACTGCGCCGCGTCCGCGATTATGCGGAAGTAAAAGGGGACGGACATATTTGTCCTGAGGTCGCAGACAGCGCACTGAACATGTTAGATGTTGATGCTAAAGGTTTTGACTATATGGACAGAAAGCTTCTATTGGCAATTATGGAGAAGTTTGGTGGCGGCCCAGTTGGTATCGACAATATGGCTGCAGCAATTGGTGAAGAGAAAGACACCATTGAAGATGTATTGGAGCCTTATCTAATACAGCAAGGTTATCTACAAAGAACACCAAGGGGCCGAATCGCGACTGATAGAGCCTATTTACACTTTGGGATAGACCTACCGTCTAATCGCTAAATTATTCATTTTTAAAGATCCCAGTTGCATAAGCGCTGGGATTTTTTGCGTTTTACTGAATAACAACTCTATTGTGTGAGTCGCTATAAAGTTCGAACAGGGCGCGTCAAAAATGAAAACTTTGATTTCACCTTTGATTTGACTAACAAAGATTGAAATAAGTTGTCATATCTTTTGTTACTACTTTATGGGTGTTGTGACTCCAATGTTGACTGTGTGCTGAGGTTTTGTCACAGCTATCATGCAGTGTTATTAAGACAAGCTAAATTGGTGTGACTTTAATCATAGTTGTTCAAAAAAACCTCTAATTTGCATGAGTAAATTTGATACAAATCAACGCAGGGTTCTTCCATAAACCTTTTGAAACATACTGATTTTAGCAGTAATATTAGTACCAGCTATATTAGCTATATCTTAACAATAATCTAACTATAACGGTACGTTTTTGCTACAAATTTCATGTTGTAATAACAATATTGCAGATTGTTTTAACATGGACTTTTGAGGTGAATAATCACACAAGTGTCATTCAGCCGACACAAAGGAGTTACCATGATTGATGTTGTTGATCTGTCGCGTTTGCAATTTGCATTTACAGCGATGTATCACTTCCTATTTGTTCCACTGACTTTAGGTATGGCATTTTTACTTGCCATTATGGAGTCTGTTTATGTAATGACTGGCAAGCAAATTTATAAGGACATGACCAAGTTCTGGGGTAAATTGTTTGGTATTAACTTTGCTCTTGGTGTAGCGACAGGCTTAACTATGGAGTTCCAGTTTGGTACTAACTGGTCTTACTATTCTCATTATGTTGGCGACATTTTTGGTGCTCCGCTGGCTATCGAAGCGCTTGTTGCATTCTTCCTAGAGTCTACTTTTGTTGGTCTTTTCTTCTTCGGTTGGGACAGACTGTCAAAGCGTCAGCACTTAGCGGTAACCTGGCTAGTGGCACTTGGCTCTAACTTCTCTGCACTTTGGATTCTTATAGCGAATGGCTGGATGCAAAACCCAGTAGGCGCAGAATTCAACTTCGAAACCATGCGTATGGAAATGGTAAGTTTTGCAGAAGTCGTGTTTAACCCAGTTGCACAAGTTAAGTTTGTACACACAGTAGCTTCTGGCTACACGTGTGGTGCCATGTTTATACTGGGGATTAGTTCATATTACCTACTAAAAGGCCGAGATGTAGCGTTTGCCCGTCGTTCATTCGCTATTGCAGCATCTTTCGGTATGGCTGCTATTTTATCAACGATTATTTTAGGTGATGAATCTGGTTACGAGTTAGGTGAAGTTCAAAAAGTGAAACTCGCTGCGGTTGAAGCTGAATGGCACACAGAGCCAGCTCCAGCTGCATTCACTTTATTTGGTGTACCAAACCAAGAAACCATGAACACGGATTACGCAATCAAGATCCCTTACGTAATGGGTATTATTGCAACACGTTCGTTTGATGAGCAAGTAACAGGTCTACACGACCTACGTGAACAACATGTTGACCGTATACGCACGGGTATTTATGCATACGAGCTACTTGAAAAGCTTCGCGCAGGTGATAAGTCTGAAGCAAATATGAGTGCGTTTGACGAAGTCAAAGGTGACTTAGGTTATGGACTACTTCTAAAACGTTACACAGACAATGTTGTTGACGCAACGGAAGACCAAATCCAAATGGCAGCGGACGATTCAATCCCAACAGTGTGGCCATTGTTTAGTGCGTTCCGTATTATGGTTGGTTGCGGGTTTATTATGTTGTTCGTTTTCGGTGCCTCATTTATCCAAACATGCCGCCAGAAAATCGAACAGAAACCTTGGATTCTCAAAGCTGCTTTATTCAGCATCCCACTACCATGGATTGCGATTGAAGCAGGTTGGTTTGTTGCTGAATTTGGTCGTCAACCATGGGCGGTTGGTGAAATACTACCGGTTAACGTTGCTGCATCAGCACTGACTATTGAACAGCTTTGGACTTCTCTTTTCGCTATATTGGCACTGTACACAGTGTTCTTGATTGCTGAAGTTTATCTAATGCTGAAATTCGCACGTAAAGGCCCAAGTAGCTTGAAGACAGGCCGTTACCACTTCGAACAAAGTGATAACTCTGTTGAAGGCAAAGTTAGCCGTTCAGTTGAAGTATAAGTGAGGGGGTATTAATGTTTGATTACGAAAGCTTACGACTTATTTGGTGGATCCTAATCGGTGTTCTACTAGTAGGTTTTGCAGTAACCGATGGCTTCGATATGGGGGTTGCAGCACTTTCACCGGTAATCGGTAAGAGTGACACTGAACGTCGTATTATGCTGAACACGATTGCCCCTCACTGGGATGGTAACCAAGTTTGGTTGATTACAGCTGGTGGTGCACTTTTCGCTGCCTGGCCAATGGTTTACGCAACGTCTTTCTCTGGCTTCTACTTTGCTATGTACGTGACTCTCGCTGCACTTTGGCTACGTCCACTTGCTCTAGATTACCGTTCAAAGATTGAAAATCCGAAATGGCGTAAAGCGTGGGACTACGCACTTTGCTTCAGTGGTACCGTTCCGCCAATCATCTTCGGTGTAGCATTTGGTAACCTTCTACAAGGTGTTCCATTTGACCTGAATAACCTAATGATGTCTCAGTACCACGGTACATTCTTCGCTCTGCTAAATCCGTTTGCATTGCTATGTGGTGTATTGGCTCTGATGTTGTTCGTAACGCAAGGTGCAACATGGTTACAAATGAAGACAACAGAGGCGCTGCACGCTCGTGCTCGTAACGTTGCTCAGATCACAGGCCTGATCTCAATTGTTCTATTTGTTATTGGTGGCTTCTGGGTTCAATCTATCGAAGGCTATGTAATTACAAGTACGATTGACACGTTCGCAGACTCTAACCCGCTAAATAAAGAAGTATCACTTCAAGTTGGCGCGTGGATGACAAACTTCGAGACTTACCCAGCAATGTGGGCTGCACCGATTTTAGGTGTGGTTATGCCACTATTCGCTGTAATTGCATCTCGTCTTGAGCGCGGTGGTTTCGCTTTCTTATTCTCGAGCCTATCTAACGCTGGTGTGATCTTAACGGCTGGTTTTGCAATGTTCCCATTCGTAATGCCATCAAGCCTGAACCCTGACCATAGTTTGACTATGTGGGACTCAACAGCGAGTGAGCTGACACTTGGTCTAATGACTGCAGTTGCAGCGGTAATGGTTCCTGTGATTCTTGGCTACACAACTTGGACATACTACAAAATGTTCGGTCGCCTAGATAAGAAACACATCGAAGATAACGACGTTTCAGCTTACTAAGATAGAAGTGAAATAACTTAGGAGAAATTTTATGTGGTATTTCGCATGGATTTTGGGTGTACTTCTAGCATGTGCATTCGGCATCATCAATGCTCTATGGCTTGAGCATTCTGAAATGATGGACAAAGACAGTGAGTAATCTCGCAGAACAAGTCGCTAAGCTGCATCGACCAATGGACAAGACTCTCTTAAGAGCTTTGTCCCTAATATTGGGTTTCATGCATGTTGGTTTAGTGATGTGGGATCCTGAAGCGTATGCAGAAAGCATCGGTGGATTTAACGCGATCATCGGGCCTATGTTTATTTGGGCAGTATGCTCAAGCATGGTTTACGGTGTTGGGTTTAAACCGAGAGCTTGGATGTGGCAACTGCTGTTTAGCCCATACGTTTCACTTACCATTCTGCTGTACCTAACGGTGCTACGCCTTCTATAAAATAGGTGTGGTTTTAGGTTCTCATCCAACGTGAGCCTTTGTACTTGTTGGGTTTTTAGTCAAAAAGAGGTCATCTTATACAGATGGCCTTTTTTTTCGTCTGTTAAATCAAAAAATTCACTGCCATATACTATTAATGATAAGGAGTTAGGTTATAGTGATGTCTTTATCGATTTTTGTTTTGTGGTATTAATTTGCAGGGATTATCTAAGCCGTTTACGTGGCCAGTAACCGTATATTACGAAGACACCGATGCAGGTGGCGTGGTGTACCACTCTAACTATCTCAAGTTCTTCGAGCGTGCTCGAACTGAGATGCTGCGCTCAATTGGCGTTTCTCAACAAGTATTATTAGAACAAAACATCGGTTTTGTAGTCCGACATATGGACATTGATTTCATTCAAGGCGCACGTCTTGATGATTCTTTACAAGTCATTACAAATATTTACGAGTTAAAGCGAGCTACCTTGGTCTTCTGTCAAGAGATCGTAAATCCTGATGGCAAAGCATTGTGTAAAGCAATGGTTAAGGTAGCATGTATCGACAATCAAAAAATGAAACCCAAGGCAATGCCAACATTTATTCTTACGGAGCTAACGAATAGTGACTGCTGAAATCTCAATCTTAGGCCTAATTCTAGAAGCTAGTTTACTAGTTAAGATGGTCATGCTGACTCTTATGGGCATGTCTGTCGTTTCTTGGGCAATGATCATAAAAAGAAGTAAAGTGCTATCTCAAGCTTCTAAACAAGCAGAAGTCTTCGAAGATAAATTCTGGTCTGGTGTTGATTTGGCTAAGTTGTACCAAGAGAGCAACAAGCGCAAAGATGAGCTTTCTGGAACTGAAGAGATTTTCTACGCAGGCTTTACTGAATTCGCACGCCTTCGCAAATCGAATGCGACATCTCCCGACTTCATCATGGAAGGCACTGGTCGTGCAATGCGCGTAGCAGTGGCTCGTGAAGTGGATGAGCTAGAAACTAACTTACCTTTCTTGGCGACGGTTGGTTCTATCAGTCCATACATCGGCCTGTTTGGTACCGTTTGGGGTATCATGCACTCATTCATCGCGTTAGGTGAAGTGAAGCAAGCGACACTTTCGATGGTTGCACCAGGTATTGCAGAGGCTCTGATCGCAACAGCAATGGGGCTCTTCGCTGCGATTCCTGCTGTAATGGCATACAACCGCTTTAGTAGCAGTGTTGGTAAGCTAGAACATAACTACGCGACTTTCTCTGAAGAGTTCCACAGCATTCTTCACCGTCAAGCGATGGCTGGCAGGGAATAATAGATGGCTGGATACCAACCTAAAAAACGTAAAATGACAGCTGAGATTAACGTTGTACCTTATATCGACGTTATGCTCGTACTGCTGATCATTTTTATGGTGACGTCACCGTTTGTTACTCAAGGTGTAGATGTTGAACTGCCTCAGGCTTCAACCGCTAAGTCAGCGCAAGATTTATTAGGCGACGACAATGCGAGCTTCATTATCGTTGAAGTGAACAAAGATGGTGAACTTGGCCTAAGCGTCAATGACGAAGAGGTGCAGCGTGGCTTGTCATTGGAAGATATTATCGTTCGAGTAAAAGCTGAACTGTCTTTGAAACCGAATTCTCCAGTGGCGGTAGGCGGCGATGCTGCTACTCCTTACGCTGAAGTGGTTTTGTTACTTGATGAATTAAGCCGTGCAGGCGTGCCAAAGGTTGGCCTTTTAACGGATATAAGGGAATAGCTCCGTAGCATTCATGAAAGCGAATAATAAAAAATCTAACAGTTTCAAAAAGCCGCTTCTAATTTCACTTGGGCTGCACGTAGTCTTATTCGTTGCACTCATATGGGGAGCGGATTTTACTATGTCTGAACCTAAGCCTACTGGGCAGATGGTGCAGGCTGTAGTTATTGATCCTCAATTGGTTCGTCAACAAGCTCAACAAATTCGTCAACAACGTGAAGCGGCGAGTAAGAAAGAGCAAGAGCGCTTAGACAAGCTTCGACGCGAAAGTGAAAGGCTAGAAAAGAATCGTAAGGCTGAAGAAGAAAACATCCGTAAGCTAAAAGAGCAACAAGCGAAGGATGCGAAAGCCGCTCGAGAAGCTGAAAAGCGACGTGTTGAAAACGAGAAGAAACGCAAAGCTGAAGAAGCGCGTTTACAGCAAGAGAAAAAGAAAGCCGCTAAAGCCGAAGCTGATCGCAAGCTGAAAGAAGCTGCGTTGGTGAAAGCCGAGAACGAGCGTAAGGCCAAAGAAGCGGCAATCGCAAAAGCTGAACAAGAACGCGTGGCAAAAGAAAAAGCGGCGAAAGAGGCAGCAGACAAAGCTCGTAAAGAGAAAGAAGCCGCTGAACGCGCTGAAAAGCAACGCATAGCGAAAGAGAAAGAAGCGGCAGCCGCAGCAGAGAAAGCCCGTAAGGCAAAAGAAGCTGCAGCTAAAGCAGAAAAAGAGCGTAAACAACAAGAAGCAGCATTGAACGATATCTTTGCTGGGTTAGAGAGTGAACAAACTAGTAACAATGCTGCATTGAATCAGCACTTAGAAGATGAGAAGGCTAGATATATATCGATTTATCAACAAACGGTACAGCGTAATCTGCTTATGGAAGATTCATTCCGTGGTGAAGAATGTGTTCTTAACATTCAATTGACACCAATCGGTGGAAATAAAGCAGTAGTGAAGAGGGTCTTTGTTGTTAGTGGCAATCGTCAGCTGTGTTCAGCAGCTAAGGCTGCCACAGTTAAAGCGAGAGAGTTTGATTTTCCACAGGATTCATCACTACAAAACATATTCCGAGATTTTGACTTTCGGTTTAGCCCATAATGAGAAATGGATAACTTATGCTTAAAGGTAACTTTTTCAAAAGCTTGTTTGTTATGGCTTGTCTTTTTTCTAGTTCAGCTTTTGCCAAATTAGAGATTGTCATAACAGACGGTATTAACTCTGCACGACCTATTGCTATCGTACCTTTCCGCTGGGAAGGTGCAGAGCCACTACCACACGATGTGTCAGCGGTTATCGCTTCTGACTTACAGCGCAGTGGTAAGTTTAGCCCAGTTGCGACAAGCAAAATGCCGCAAACGCCTTACAGCGAAACTGAGGTGAACTTTGACGCTTGGACAAACCTAGGTGTTGATTCACTATTAACAGGTAGCATCACGAAGAACGCCGAAGGGCAGTACGTGGTGAATTACCAACTGATCGATATTGTTCGTGGTCAGCTGACGAAAGGACAAAGCCGAGCGTTAAGCGATGAAGGTCAATTGGTGCTTTCTAAAGATCACGTGTTGTTCAACAAGAAAGCGACCGTACCAGGTAAGCGCTTAAGAGAGTACGCACACCGTATCTCTGACTTGGTTTATGAAGAGCTAACAGGTGAAAAAGGCGCGTTTCTAACACGTATCTCTTACGTTGTTGTGAATGACAAAGACAAATACCCGTACCAGCTTCGCGTAGCAGACTACGATGGTTTCAATGAGCGCCTAGTACTTCGCTCTAAGCAGCCTCTAATGTCGCCTTCATGGTCACCAGACGGTAAAAAGCTTGCGTACGTAAGCTTCCAGAATGGCCAAGCTGAAATCTTCATCATGAATATTTACACGGGTGAACGTGAGAAAGTGACGTCATACCCACGTCATAATGGTGCGCCAAGATTCTCTCCTGACGGTAAAAAACTAGCGCTAGTATTGTCGAAAACGGGCAGCCTTCAGGTGTACACACTTGACCTCGCATCCCGTAAACTGACTCAAATTACCCGCGGCCGTTCGAATAATACGGAACCATTCTGGCATCCAGATGGCAAGTCTCTTATTTTTACGTCTGATCGTGGTGGTAAACCTCAGATATATAATGTAAATTTGTCCAATAATTCGACTTCTCGTATTACTTGGCAAGGTAGCCAAAACTTAGGTGGCCAGATTACCCCTGATGGACGATTCCTGATAATGGTAAATCGCAGCAACTCAGGTTTTAACTTGGCTAAACAAGATTTGGAAACCGGTGCGGTTCAAGTACTAACAAAAACATTGTTAGACGAATCCCCAAGTATTGCACCAAATGGAGGTATGGTTATCTATAGCTCTATTTACAACAAGACGAACGTACTATCGATGGTTTCTATCGATGGTCGCTTTAAAGCTAGATTACCGGCTACCAACGGACGCGTAAGAGCGCCGGCATGGTCACCGTTCCTCTAGGAAAAGTCACAGATTCTTTTAGCTATTGATAGTGTTAACTATTGTGGCATTAACTATCTATAGCACTTAGTCGGCTGTAGAAACTAAGTTTGATAACGTAAGGAAAAAACGATGCAACTTAATAAAGTTCTTAAAGGCTTGATGATTGCACTACCAGTGATGGCAGTAACGGCATGTAGCTCAACTGATGAAGCAACATCTGCAACTTCTGGTACTGAAAGCAACCAAACAACTTCTGGTTCAGAAGGCAACGTAGATACAACTGTTGTAACGCCAATTGACGCTAACGGTCAACTGTCTGAGCAAGAGCTTAAAGAGCAAGCACTACGTGAAACTCAAACAATCTACTTCGCATTCGATAACTCTACTATCGCTGGCGACTACGAAGAAATGCTAGCAGCTCACGCAGCTTACCTAGTTAAGAACGTAGACATGAAAGTAACTATCGAAGGTCACGCTGATGAGCGCGGTACTCCTGAGTACAACATCGCACTTGGCGAGCGTCGTGCACAAGCTGTTGCAAAATACCTACAAGCTCTAGGTGTTCAAGCTGACCAAATCTCTATCGTAAGCTACGGTGAAGAGAAGCCACTTCTTCTAGGTCAATCTGAAGATGTGTACGCTAAAAACCGTCGCGCAGTACTAGTTTACTAATCTTAGTAAGCTATTTAATTGAGGAATTGCCTCATGTTCAGTAACACAAAGCGAGTTATTTTGCTTTCGTTACTGGCAAGTGCAGCGAACACTGCGTTCGCTGCACCAGCTCCAGTATCCGATCTCAATAGCACCGCAACCAATTCAACTTCTTCTTCCTCTAGATCAGCATCTAACGAATCAGATATTGAGCGTTTAGAGCGCCTGCTTCAAAATCGCAATCTTGTTCAGCTTCAAATGCAACAGCAAATCGACGACATGGCACTGGAAATCAGTGAACTTCGTGGTGAGCTAGAGCGCAACAGTTACGATATGAAACAAATGCTAGAGCGCCAACGTGAACTCTTTATCGAGCTTGATAGAGTAAGAGGTGAGGTGAAAGCAGCAGGTACCGCAACAGTAGCAGTAGCCGCGAGCGAAGGCTCTAAAGAAGCTTCTGGTACGTTCAGTACTGATGTCGATGAGCAGACTTCTTATCAAAATGCTGTAGACATGATTCTCAAGCAACGAGACTACACGGGTGCAATTGCTGCATTCCAGAAGTTTCAAAAAGACTTCCCAGATTCTACCTTCACACCTAATTCTCATTACTGGTTAGGTCAGCTTTATTTTGCTAAGAAGCAAGATAAAGAAGCCGTGAAGAGCTTTGCCGCTGTTGTGTCTTACAAAGACTCAAACAAGCGAGCGGACGCACTGGTTAAGCTTGGTGACATAGCAGCGCGCAATAACAATGCGGCGCAAGCTAAGAAATATTACCAACAAGTCGTTACCGAGTACCCAAACAGTGCTTCGGCCAAAGTGGCACAAACCCACTTATAAAATCAAATAGAGGTGCCAAGGCGCCTCTTTTTTATGGTTCATCGCGGATTAGCGGGAACTAAAAACAAAAACGGTAGTAAGTGATATGG